>JAFGND010000060.1 GCA_016927185.1 Candidatus Coatesiibacteriota bacterium | reverse complement strand
TTTACCATAAAAGTATACAAAAGTATATAAAAGTAGTAACTTTTGAGACCTTTTCTTTATAATTATATACTGAGATTCATATCTCCTTTATGCATCAGGAAAGAATAGTTAGAATCTCTGTTTTATATAATTCTATGATTCATAATTAAAATCAGACTCTTATCAGTAAATCATTATCTAAGGTTTTCCTTATAATTATTCAGGTAAGAAAGTTATATTAACCTCACCCCGTCTTCCAGAATCCCCTCTCCTACAAGGAGAGGGGCTAGGGGTGAGGTGTCAACAAGGAGCTTTTTCTGGTGATGTTTTGTAAAGTATTCAGGGATTTCCTATCTGGATTAATAAACAGCTAGATAAATCCATGTTTGTAAAGCACTTACAAAATACCTCATTTGGGGTATAGTTCTTGTAATCATCTGAATACAAGAATATGAGGAAGAATGTAGGCTTTTTATAATTCAATCCATGATGTCTATGGGATAGGATTAAGAAAATCATCCGACTTTTTTCCTATGTGTTTTAAATCTTGGATAGTGATATTGACTTTATCAAGTAAGTGTCTTACGTTTTCTGAAACAAATCATTTACCATATATTTCATAAATCATATAATTCACTTATTTCTATGCTTAATAGCTGAATTCATATAATCAAGTATTTTCATTATTTTGACCAGGCATTTATCAGGAGATTGTTCTATTTGATGTTCCCATATTCTCAGAACTTTCCAGCCTGATTTTCTTAATTGACTGTGATTTTTCATATCGCGTATTCTATTTGTCTTAATTTTCAATCTCCATATTTCTGTAAGTTTATGTTCCCATAATGGAAATCTCCAGCCATGCCAGAAATCCCCATCAATAAAAACAGCAAATTTAATTTCAGTAAAGACAATATCTGGTTTTCCAGGTAAATATTTGTAGTGCTTCTGAAAAATAAGATTCTTTTCCTCAAGTAATGAGAAAATGATCCTTTCCGGATTTGTATTCTTACACTTTATTTTTGACATTACATTACTTCTTTTATCAGGTGACATTATGTCTCCAGTGTTTTTTCCTGGAAGTTTTGCATTTTTCGCACTCCATGAACGATGCCCTGCTTTATAAATTCTTCTCATTTTATTATGGTCTTTTTTCTAAATAAATATTTATGAAAAATGTTACTTTATTATCATTAATTACAAATTATTCCCAGCCATTAATTCATTTATTATATTACCAAAAAAACCTGATTCAGGTTCTTGAAGCGATCCTGTTAAGGCAAATCTGTCAAGCAATTTGTTACCTTCCTCGCAGCTAGTTTCAGGTAGCAATGTACATGCAAAACAAGCACCCAGATTTAAGGAAGAGATCCCTTGTCCCCTGCTTTCCATGCATAAAGGATCATTTGAACACCATATTGCTTTTCGAAGAGCATTTTCAAGTAGATCTTCGAAATAACCTGGACTTCCTTGTTGACTTAATCCTCCCATTGTACCCTCACAATCACCAGCAGCTGTATAGACCAATATACCATTCATTTTCCTGTTTTCCTTGTTGCTGAAATAAATTCTTTCTCTAAGAGCAGAAGTTCCATATCCGCATTCAAAAATGGTTTGTCTTATAAGTATGTGCGCAAGTGTATGTAAAAGATAAAATTCTGGATTGATTTTTACACTTTTTATATTCAGAGTAGTACTCTTCGATAAATATCTAGATGATAGTTTCCTTGAATTTTTTTTTATCCAGGTTTCAATTGCTTTTTGATCCAGTTTAAGAAAAAATCCTTCCCCGTAAATCCTGATCCCTGGTAACCAATTCTTTTTTTTCAAACTGAGTACCATAACATTTTTCTTGTCATATGAAGGCGGAAAAATCCTGGAAAAACCTGTTAAAGAATGAGTCACTGACATTTTTTCTACAAGCACTATGCTTTCAAAAAAATCAGATATCCATCTTTTGTAATTTTTCATATCCTGTTTTACAGTATGAAAATCATCTTCAATATCCTCAGCACTTTCTTGAAGAGCTATGTATTCTTTATAACGATAGTCCTCTTCATCTTCAGTTTTTCCAATGTCCGTGGATATTTTCTCTTTTATTATTGCTTTCATTCTATTCTTATCAAGATTCTTGTTAAGCAAAAATACATCAAGAAAATCATCTATACATTTCCCTTCGTTTATCCAGGAGACTATTTTATTCCAGACTTCAGGATCATCAATTTCCCTTCTGTAATTGCTGCCACTGAATGGAGGGATCAGGATAGATGTTGCAACATCAGGGAAATAGAGATTGGTAGCTCCTCTTTGAAGCATTATTGGTTCTTTCTCGGGAATGCATTTTTCTCTTCCTTCAGGACCTAACCATGGACGGTTTCCCTTGCATTTCAATCCTATTAATGCTCCTTGTCCAGCCGAACCATATAATGATCTTGATTTATGGCAGCTAATACATTGCACTTTTAATCCTTCCAGTCCAGGACTTCCTGTTGAAATGAATCTTAAATTAGGATTTTCACAGATCTCTGTTTTATCAAGACTCTGTCCTGGAATGCTATGAGCCCATTCTATCCATGGAAAATCATCTATATGACCATTCTCGCATGCAATTATAAATCTTATTGGAATCATTCTCCTCCTATTTTTTCCTTTCAGGGAAGAGCATGATCTTGAATTCGGATTCGCTTTATATTTACTATCACATCTTGGTATGGATGAATCATTCCAGTCAGCTTTTTTCATTGAGCGACAGTAAGGACAGTAATACCACAACGGGAATCTTACATATGGAAGATATGAATCATGATTTTGGTCAGAATCTTTCGTGAATTTAGAAGACTTTGATGGGGGAACCTGGAAATAATCAATTGACAGCCAATTTGCAAGTCGCTGGTCATAAATTCGAAATTTTTTCATATCTTCCCATGCATCAAGACCTGCCATCATAAGACTCTCATTAGGGAAATCAATGATTGATCCTATTCCAAATGGCATTATCACCTGAAAACTCCTGATTGTTTTCTTATTCATTATATTTCCTTTCAAGATTCGTATTTTTTTATTATCATTCCCTCGCAATCTCTGTCAACATTTCTCATTGAAGTTAAAGTTGGCCATAATCCAATTTTGTTGTTGAAAATATCATCTCCTGCTAGATACATCAACGGTTTATCTTCATTCGCTGAGAATCCTCCCCATGATTTGGGTTTATATTGCTTCCAGTCTCCTATAAGCTTCTTGAGTTTTTTCTCAAAAAATACTGAATGTCTGGGATCAATATTCTTGCATCTTTTTATCAGATAATCACTTATTTCAGATATCTTTTCATCATCAAAATCAATTTCAGAAGGACAATGCTTATCTGTAAAGTGACGAACCAGAATAATAAATACTGCATGAAGAGCTCTTTCTAATACTGGCAAGGAAAAAGGAGTGACACTTGTTGGCTCAACATACCTGTAAAAAGCAGAATGATACTTGATAAAATTTTCATAATGTGATCTGTCTCTTGGTTTTCCTGGATTAAGTATTGTCAGCACAAGCCCAGGAAAAGAACGACCTACTCTACTACTGGCTTGAATATATTCTGAAGTGGTTTTAGGTTGACCATTAATGACCATGCATCCCAATCTGTCAATATGAATTCCAACTGAAATCATGTTTGTTGCAAGGAGTGTATCAAGGGGATGCTTCCCTGCTTCTGGATCTTCCGGATAAGACACATCCAGTTTTTGCAGTATTTCAGGAATTTCATCCGCTGAACACCTGCTAGTTAGTTCTCTATAATTATTTATATAACGCCATGAATTACCTAGATTCTGTCTCCTTTTGTTTATCACTTTTAAATACTCAGGAATATCTGCTTCCACAAGAGATAAAGCATGTCCCAGCTCTCTCAAACTATTGAAATATTGAATAACTGTCCAGTAGGGATCTCTAACTCGTTCATTTGCTAATCCATGTATAGGATTAGATTTGCAAGATTGAAACAATCTTCCAAGGATTCTCACCAAGGATGTAAGTATTGTAGCATTAGTGGGGAATACTCCTATGTAAACTCTTCCAGAATCCTTCTTGTTCTCTGAAGCAAAAAAAGTATCTGAAATATCTATACATTGTGGAGGAAAAACAAAGACTTCTCTTCCGTACAGTGACTTGCATTGTTGTGAAGATCTGCTTATTGTAGCAGTAGAGGTAATTATTTTAGGTTCTTTTCCTTTCCAGGAACACAAGAGCTCTATTGCAGATTCATATAAACCAACAATTGATCCAAGTGGGCCAGATATGAGATGTAATTCATCCTGGATTATTAAATCTGGAGGATCATAATTCTTATCAGCATGTTTCCCGAAAATCTTTCCAGAATTTTCGTTCCAGGCAATCATTGCAAACTTATCAACTGTCCCGATCAGTAAAGATGGAGGATTATCATAAATGTCTTCATCAATTACATACACAGGCAAATGTAATGAGTTTTCTTTTTCTCCGCTGTATCTGGAAAAATGGCATCTGGATTCCTGGCATACAAAAATAACTGTCTTTTTTCCGCTTGAAAATTTATGTATTATATATCCATAGTGTTCTTTATCATCAAGTGATGTTCCACACCATGGGCATTTAAGAACAAGGAAGGGATTCCTTGTTTTAACTGATTCCTTATTCATTTTATTCAATATTTCAATTGCTTCTCCTCTTTTCCCTGGAGTCAAATCACCAACCCATAAACCAATTGATATTTGTTCAGCACCAAGTAAATCTGGATTATTTCTTCTGATGATTTCGCAAGCACAAATCAATGAACTGGCTCTCTGGAATTGTTGTGAAGTAAGCAATCTCAATGTATAGCGCATCAAAACTGAACAACCTGCGTTTTCATTATTATTCATTCGCCTGAAGAAAATGAAACAAGCAATCAAGCAAAGATAAGCTTCTGTTTTTCCTCCTCCTGTTGGAAACCAGACAAGATCTACATAATCATTATAACTGCTTTTTTCTTCTGGATTAGATAAAAGTGAAGGAAGATTCATTAATATAAAAGCAAGCTGGAAAGCATACCACCTGCCAGTTTTACTGTCTGTTCCATATGAAACAGGAAAATCTTCCCAATTATCGTTTATTTTACGGTTCTTTCTTCTAGAATGATATTGTTGCATTAACATAGCTTCATTTGCCAGCATAAATACCCTCATGACTTTTTCGTTCCTGCTCAATAGAGAAATCCCGTCTTTGATTCTTTCCAGACATTCCCTACAATTTATAATGTTTTTTCCTGCCACCAGATTGTCTGAAACAGACATTCCAGATAATCCACTTTCCTGAAAGGTAATCCATTTCTCATAATCATCCGTTAATTTTTTTAGTAGAATCACTATGCTATCTGGAGATACTTTTCCTTCTGCACCAGAAAGCACATACATACTGAGTTCATCTCCCCCTTCTTTTCTAGGTTCAAGAAAATGCACTTTATATTGGGGGAAAACCACAGTCTTGAGTTTATTAGTAAAACCGTCCCTTTCTGCTCCGTTTTCTACTGCACAACCATGACCTACTGCAAATGTTTTCCTCTTTCTATACAGAAAATCCTGTATCAGATCCTCCCTCTTGTTTGAATTGCATAAATCAGATATCTGATTGAAATTGCTTTTTCCATATTCAGCGAAAATGTAATCATCTTCACAAGCGGAAACTTCAAAACCTACCTGAAAGAAGCATTCAGAGCTTTTTATATAACTGGAAGTTGAAATATTCTTGTTAAGCATGATAATAGAGAAAAGTAACAAATTATCATTGCGTCTGGTTATGAATATTCTCATTTCAAGATTTTCAGCAATTTCATATGAACAAATATTATCCTCAGGAAGTGATTTCAAAAGAATTGGTTCAAGGTTTAATCCAACTCTTTGCCAGGGATTTCTGTAATTATCATCTGAATCTATTTTTTTGTAAATAGCAGCATAAGGTTTAATCAAAAAATCGTTTTTAATTAAAGATGAAAGGAAAGACATTCCTATAGATGAAGGATTATACTCATTTGCCCTTCTTATGGATTCATCGTATGCTTCTGAGTAACTATCATTAGTTGAGTCATGGGTGTCATTACTGCCTGAACTATACCCAATACTATTTGTTATGAGGTCACTGTCTTCTTCATAATTGTCATCTTCAGTTTGATTATTGGCTATCTCGTTGAATATAGATCTGTTGGGAAAAAGTATTCCAGCAATATATTTCTTAAGCGGTTCCCCTTCAATAATCTCATTCAGGGATTTTGATGCGCTGTTATTGTCTTTATCAAGATCGATTTCGGGACCAATAATTTCAGCATGAATAGATTCAATCAATCCATTCCGAAACTCTTCATAATCTTCCATTCATTCACCTAACCTTCAATAATTGATTATCCATTTATCAATTTCTCAAGAACGCTTCTCATTACAGGAGGACAGACAGCATTTCCTATTATTTTCACTTTTTCCTGCTTGTTTATAGTTGCCCATCTATGTTCATCTGGAAATCCCATAGCTTTTGCCAGTTCTTCAGGTTGAAGCATTCTTATTTTATGACCATTTTCTGTTGGAACCACATATGCAAACCTATCATGTGTTGTGATTGTCCTGAAAGGCTGGTTTAGATCCAGATATCCTTTTCCCATTCCATAATATACAAGCAAGAAAGGTTTTGTATCTCCTAGTTCCATAATCGCTTTTTGTGCTCTTTTTAAAGTCTTGACTGATCTATTGGGGGTTACCAATTGTGTGAAATTCCAGCCTTTTGCTGGTTCTCTGTAATTTATTATATCTTTTATTTTTATATCAGTCTTCTTTTGCTGACTGGGAAATTCCGGGAATTCCTCAGAATCTCCAATAATAAAGAGTCTGCGTCTTGTCTGGGGAACATTAAAAAAAATAGAATCAAGTATATTTATTTTTATCTTGTAACCAATCTTTTCCAATTCTCTTTTCCATTCTTCAAATCGTTTCCATTTTCGCATCTGTTCTACATTCTCTACCACCAGCCATCTTGGTTTAAAAAACCTGGCAAACCTGATTACTTCAAATGCTGTTTCCTTGCTTCTTTCACATTGAGGTTTATTTCCTCTTGCCAGACTATGGTTTGTACATTCAGGAGATGCTATAAGAAGATCAATTCTACCTATTTCTTTTGCAATGTAGTTAAGCGAAATACTCCCTGCTTCAGTACAGAAAACTTTTGCATTCCTGAAATTTAAGCTATATGTGGAAGCTGCAATATCCCATTTATCTAATGCTGCTATGGGATCTATCCCCAGCATGAATGCCCCCCAGGAACTACCTCCTCCTCCACAAAAAAGGTCAAACAGTTTTATATCTGTTTTTTTCATATCATAATTCCATTCATAATACTGTATTAGTGATTTGTCACTATTGCTTATCGAACCTTTCCGTTAATTGTAGTTCTTTCTCTTTCTATTCATTATTGATAGAAGTCATTGAAATTAAATCCATGTAGTTGATACGTGATATAGTTATATATCCGTATTATATAATCTATTTACATTGTTCTTTTTTATCATTGTCTTCTTGTCATCAATTAATAATATTCTTGTCATAATGACATCAGATCTTATGTTAAAATTAGAGGCATCCCTGTCTCCTTCCTTCAGTTTTCTTACTACAAGTTCTTTCACTTCTTTTGCTAATTGATGGGAAGCTTTAATATGAGCTCCCCGTACAATATAAATAGCTGAAATTACTTCAGTTATATTGTTTTTTAACAGTTTGTTATCTGTAACTTCAGCAATCATTGGAACATATTTTTCATAATCCTGGGGAGATATCATGAAATAATCATCCTCTGTCCATAATCTTATTGTTGATTCCTGTAGCAAGCATCCTTTTTGTTTTAGCTTTTCCCATAGATCGTTATATGTAAGTTTTCCGGATTCAAGATAACTGAAAATTGCTTTCCTCCATAAATATGACATATCCCTTACTCCTGCTCCCAGTAACTTGTCTGCTGTTATCTTGATGACATCCCAATCTGATCCAGCATGGAATAGTAAGGTATCCCCAGGTCTAAGATCACTTATTCTTTTTGTCCTGATCTCATCACTTTCATCAAAATATTCAGGAATGACATCCAGTAGATGCGTCACAGTATTAGCCCTGAAAGAATCAGTAAAGAATCCTTTATAACCTTCTTCAAACAAAATAAGCGTCGCTGGAATTCTTTCGCTAGTTCCTGTTTCTCCTTCTGATATATCTATTTCATCAATTTTGTCAATAATTTTCTGAATTTCATCTATCTCCATAAAGGAATTAATAATATCAGTTTTGTCTTTTTCAGGAAGCGATTTCCTGGTTTTAAATCCTGAAAAAAGTGAAGATTTATTTGACATTGCAATTCTCTTTCTCTGTTCATTCTGTAGTATATCTGAAAAATTCTTGTACCAATTGTTTTCAGAATCATATAACAAAAGAAATAAGGGATCGGCAATCGAAGGGAACAGCATCTTTCTCATTATCTCCTTTCTGAACCAACCTGGTATAATTACTCCTTCAGGGAAATTCTCATTCTCGTCGAAACTGCTGATAACATATAGTCTTTTTTTATAGATTTCCTTGACTGAGCTAGCTATTTCCTTATCTGGACAAACAAATGATAGGTTCTTATTCTTAGACAATATCTCTTCCATGACTTCGGCTTTGGGATTCTTGGTTGTAAAAATATTTGTTATTTCTTCTAGCATAATCATTGCTTTTTTAATATTGTTTCTTGCATCTTCTGATAGGTATATTGATTTTTCTGAAATATCTTTAATATCTCTTATTTTGTTATTAATCCTCTCCAGTAAAGCAGGAGATTTGCCTAAAGGAAAGGTGCATTTAAGTAATCTATTCATTAATGAGAAGGTTCTTTTTGCTGCTTCATTGAGTGCTTCAATCTTGTTATCAGCAGATTTGGCTAAATAATTAATAGATCTTACAGCATCAAAAATATCTTCTGAAAAAGGAAAGCTGATATTCTTTATTACAGGAATACATTTCATGCTTTTATAAATAGTGTTTTCATTCCTTGAAAAAATACTTGAAGATTCTTCTATTTCAGGAGATTTGCAGGATGACCAGAGTAGTGCAGATAGACTGTCTTTTGTCCATTCCCATATATCAATTCTGTCATCCTTGATAATATCAAGTTCTTCAACATTCCTTGATGTAGAAAAAATGAGAGTATTAACATTTTTTTGAACAATCTGCTTCAAACTTGATATTTTGCTTCTATTTCTGTTAGCAGCATCTATTATTATTGAATGACATTTTTCTATGTTTTCGTTAAGAAACGAACATGCTACATCTATATCTGATATAAAAACGATGATAGGTTGTGTCGTACCAAAACTCCTTGACCAGGTTGTTAAAGTTCCTTTGTTATTAAGATGACCTACTGGAATTACTTCCTTCAATGGATGACCATAGATGGAGATCTCATTTGATAGAAACCATGCATCTGAAATTTGCATTACTATAATAATATATTTATCCATGGTTATTGATCCGGGATTTATTTGTTCCTGAAAAATATATGTGTAAGGAGAAACAGGTTTGCTTGATTTTGAAAGGTCAGGAATTATACGTCCCTTGGGAATCCTTGAAGAATCTACTAGGGTTAATCTGTGCATATGAGAAACAGGAAGATAAATGATTTGATCTCCTTTTATTCCCTTTACTTGTTTTTCTTGCTTCAGTCCGAAAAAAGACTGATTCTTGATTTCAGTTATTCCTGTATACTCAGCAACTACAGAACTATCATTATCAACTATTACTTTCTGTCCTTTCTTGAAGAAATCAATGGATATTTTGCTTCTGTTTGTAGAATTTATCAGGCACAATGATGCAATAAATCCAACCAGGAAATGAGTAAAACCATGAAAAGGTTCTATCAGAACAACCGTATTAAAAATCTCATTATTCTTAAACATAACATCATAAATTGCAAAATTGACCAACATAAACTCAGATAATTTGCATACATGTGTTCCATCATCCATAATTATATTATTAATGAAAGGATACTTATTCAGAATATTGTTTAGAGCATCATTGAATTCGGTTCTGTCCTCCCCTGTAATTTCAATAGCAATCTCGGTAATATAGAAATCATCTATATATCCTATTATTCCCAGAGTATCATTTATAACATCAAATTCCTTTATGAAATAATTTAAAGCACCTCTAGTATAATCTAATGTTTCATTGTCTTTTTGTTGATTTGTTACGATACCAATCAGAAATTCAATGTTGCTTTTCAACCTGAGCATAAGTCCAAGGGAATTATAATCTATGAGTTTGCTTAAAACACATTTTACTTTCTCTATTAATTCTTCATCAGAACAGATACTTGTTGTGGACATCTTCTGGAACAATTGTCTTGCATCTCCTTCTTCATGTTTTGTTAACCTAGGAATATCATAATCTATTGATTGTCCAAATGCCTTTAATATTTCATTAACTGTAAAACAGCAGACAAATGTTTCATTAAGTAATTTCAAATCATCAGGTAATTTCCTTTTTTTGTTAATATCAAGGATGTAGCTAAGGGATCCTCTCACCATTTTTTTCATATTATGATCGAGATCATCAGATGATAAATATTTTGAGAGTCTTTGTACTTCCTTTATAAGTATTGCTTCAAAACCGTATAGAGGATTTATATCCTCTTTCCATTTTGTTATTTTTTCATGCAGTACTTCGTCAGAACAGTGTTCCTTTCTTACATATGATTTTAATTCTAATATTAGATCTTCTTTGTCTTTGTATGATAATTGATATTCCAAAGTAAACCTCCTTTTACCTAATTGCATGAAAAATTTATTTTCAGAAATCTTTTCATTATTATTTCAATCTCCTTTGAATCAATACCATCATGTTTATCATGATAATTAATCAGTATTTTATCTTCCTTACGGTTCATTTCTCTAAAAGAAAACAACCATTCTTTTCATACCATTCCTTCTTTTTGTTCAATTTACTTCTGCATCAGAAAATAGTTCATTACTTGAGTATGGATGTGATATGCTATTTTCTATCTTATAATCTGCCATAAATGATACTTTCTCTAACAGGCAAGGAGATTTACCTGCTTCAATTTCATCAGATCTCTTGCTTTTGTTTTTCTCCTCAATTCAATATCCCTGTTTTGAATTCTTGGCAGGAGCATCTATGAAGCATGTTCCATTACACTCATTATCGTGCAGCGGAAATCTTACTAACAAGCGCTTTAATGGAAGTTTCATAGTTATTCCTATTTTTTATATTGAGAGTTAATCTTTTTCGTTTAAATATTCGCTTCATTCGTGTCAATAGAAAAATCTGCTGAGTTTAATCTATCCCCTGGACATGATGGACTGAGTTATAGAGGAATTATTATAATAACAGAAAACTCAATTTCAAATAAAGTAAACCTCTTTTCAACAAACTTTCAGTAATTCCCTTGCTATCTTGAAAGCCATTTTTGTTTCATAACTGGGAGCTAGAAACAGATCCTTAAAAATGTCCCGCCAATTTGCTGCTTTTGTCAGAAGAAACATTTGTAATCAATCAGAGAATTCTTTCAGGAATCTTCTGCACATCTCATAAGTTTCAATAACATCCTTATTGGGAGATATCAAAGCAGTTCTAATACGTTCCTACCTGTCCCTAACTGCAAAAAGCAACACTAAATTCGAATTTGGTTTTTTGACTTGAATCTTTAAACCTGTTGTCAAATCTTCAAAAAAACAGCATTAAAATATGTAAATTACAGTTTTTAATAAGTCAGTCCATGATGTCTATGGGGATAGATTAGCAGAGGAACATTTCAGCTTGGCAGAAGGATGCTGTTAATATTTTATCTCTTCAAACTCACCTTCAAATATGAATCTCTTTATTTTCTTTCTATTTTCTTCAGACTTTAAACTCTCAAATTTAATCGGTTTATCTGTAAGCCTATTGAATGTCTTTAGGTTATTTTCAAATAACCATATTCCTTCTCTAGCAGCTACTCCAAAACGTTCTATTCCAGTCTGTAATGCATAAGATCTTGCTTGATAAACTGCACTCATAAGTTCATCATCATTAGTAATACTTGATTTATCCTCAAACAGGAAAACTCCTTCACCATCGTGAAGAATGAAAAAATCAACCCTTATAGGTTTCCTCTCTGAACCTACCCATACATCTTTTACACTATATTGATATATATAATCTTCATCAGGAATTAAACCAAGGATCTTGAAAAAAATTCTTTCCATAATTCTGTTTTCAAATGCTTTTTCATCATCAAAAGGCATATTTAAATACCAAATTTCAGGAAAAAGACTAATATTAAATCCTTTTCCATCCAAGAAGTTGTTTATTTCAGATGTATAAGGTTCTATTTTAGTTGCTCCATATGAAATCAACATTTCTGCAATTTCTTTATTATCAGCATTACAAGCATCTACTAATGCAGTTACTCCATTCTTTGTTGCCTGGTTTACTTTTGCACCTTTTTTTAATAATAGCTCTACTATTTCTTTTTGCTCAGTAAAACATGCTAGTTTTAAAGCTGTTATTTCAAACTCTATCCTTTCTACTTCAGCATAAAAATCAATATCCGCTCCATTTTCTAATAATACTTTCACTGATTCTATATGCCCTAAGTCACAAGCTAAAAAAAGAGGAGTAAAATTTGCTTGTCCTTTAAGATTTACATCTATACCTTTTCTGATTAATTCGCAAATAATTTCTGATTGATCTCCCTCCACAGCATAATGTAGAACTGAGTTTCGCATTTTGTCTACTGCAAAAATATTTGCCCCTTTTTCTATCAGTAAGTTTGCTACCTCTTTCTTACCGTTCCGTAAAGCTATCATTAAAGGTGTTTCTTCAAATAAACCTTCACCTTGATAAAAAATGCTTTTGCATCAATTTCAGCACCATTATTTAATAGTAACTCTGCAATATTTTTATTTCCGTTTTCAGAAGCAAACATTAATGGTGTCCATCCATGTTTTTGTTTTACATTTACATAACAGCCTTTTTCCACTAAATACTTTGCTACTTCATAGTGATCTCTCGAAGCTGCTAAAATTAGTGCATTCGAACCATAAGAATTAATTGCTGCTATGTTTGCTCCTTCTTCTATTGCTTCCCTGACTTTCTTTAAATCCCCTTTTTCTGCTCCATCCAATAAATCTTTATCCTGCTTGTTCATTCTTCAATCCTTTCATTTAGCTAATTTTATACTGAAAATATCGTTTATAAATCTTGATCAATTATTCAAACCTAATTATTCACCCTCTTTTGACCTAATGTATGAGCTGCACCTCGAAAATAGTACTATGTTCTAAGGTGTAGAAGTACTTGAATAAAAAGTCAAGGAGTTTAGAAAAGGGACTATGAAAAAGAAGAAGAGAAAACATTATGAAAACGCCTTTAAGGTGAGGGTAACCTTAGAAGATATCAAGGGCGAGAAGACAATAGCAGAATTGTCAAACATATATGAAGTTCATCCCAACCAGATAAACAGCTGGAAGAAGCAATAGATAGATATTGCACGCCAGAGATATTCAATACTGATCAGGGTAGCCAGTTCAGTAGTAATGATTTCACAGGGAAACTCAAGGAACATGGGATACGAATAAGCATGGATGGTAAAGGCAGAGCAATAGATAATGAGTTCATAGAAAGAATCAGGAGGAGTTTGAAATACGAGGAGGTTTATCTCAAGGAATATAAAGATCTGAAGGAATGCAGGAAAGCATAAACAGTTACTTCTGGTTCTATAATGAGATAAGACCTCATCAATCATTGAATTACAGGACACCAGATGAGGTATATGGTGAGGAAAATGGTAGTATTAACAATCACAAATCCTTTTACTTACGCAAAAGGATGATAGTGGGTTCAGGAAATGTTACACATTAGCAAAGGTAAATTTTAGTCTTGACAAAGGGGTAAACTTGAAAAATTTCATAAAGATTGCTATTTATCTCTACATTTCTATTGCGAATTCAATTCTTCGATTTTTTTCCATTTTTCTTTTAGTATTATTAGCAAAATCTTCAATTCTATCTAGTAATGCTTCATTTGTATAATTATTATACAGAAATTCCCAGATAAAAACAGGTTCTCTCTTTAAGTAATCCTCTTCACTCATTAAATTTGTTTTGACATACTTCTCTTTATACCACCAGACATATTTATTGTATTTTCTATCATTTTTTAAAAATGATTTTATATTATCAATATGCGGTTCAAAATAGGATCTTCCTGCAATCATAATATTAACTTCTTGAAAACCATTTTGTCTTAATATTTCTCTTCCATACTCACTGTTGGATAGGAAATCAGCAATAGCTCTTGCACGACGAGTAGATAAATCCCAATTGTCTTTTGCATTTTTTTTTGATCTTCCAATCGGGTCAGAATCAGTATGTCCAATAATAACAAGATATCTAATTGTTGGAGGTGCTTCTTTTTGATTTATAAACTCATTGGTTTTTTTTTGATAATTTTTTCTGAGTTTTTCTAAAGCGATCCTTATTTCATAATAAGCATAAGGTTTTAAAGAATGACTTCCACTTCCAAACAATATATTGTCTTTTATTACAGATCTTTCTATTATCATGTTTAATTTCTTCTTCATTTCGTTAGTAACTTTATTTTGCTCATCTGTTACTTTCATCAGTAATGTAGATAAAGCATAAAATAAGATAAAAATGCCCATCATCAATCCAGCAAATCCTACAAATGCATCACCTAATGCCTGCC
Organism: Candidatus Coatesiibacteriota bacterium; assembly: GCA_016927185.1. GTDB lineage: Bacteria > JAFGND01 > JAFGND01 > JAFGND01 > JAFGND01 > JAFGND01. The sequence continues at coordinate 86,480 of JAFGND010000060.1, read as the reverse complement.
ACCAAGGGCTTTCGTCAGAATAATTATATTCAGTCATTCTATTGAGCATTTTCAACCAGCGATTTTATATGATTTGCAAAATTCTCCATTACTATATTCAAATTATTATATTCCCTTCTCTCCATATTAATCATATCCTTAAGATTTTTCTGATACTCAGAAATTTTTTCATTTACGTTTGTCAATCTGATTGTCAGATTATCCCATTCCTCAAACATACTGATGACTTTTTCAGTACGTTTTGTATTTATCTCTTCCAGAGATTCTTTCATTTTTTCTATAGTTGCGTTTAAATAATCTAATGAAGTTTTTAGGTTTTCGATATTCAAAATCATATCTTCCATATTTTTCTGACCATCTTTCAACTGCTTGTGAAAATCAGCCAAATTATTACTAATTCCATCTTTGACAGGTTTCAGCTCTGAAATGATTGTAACAAGCTTGTCTGTAAATTCCTTCAATGCATCAATTCTGTTTTTATCATCTTCAGCTATCTTATATAATTGAGAATCCAGTTTTCCAAGCAAATCATTAATAGATTCGTTAGATTTGTTAATCCTTCCATAGATATCATTGGCATTTATAACCAAGTCTTGGGATGTTTTATTAAGCTCATCAAAAGATTTCAAGGTTTCATTAAGATTATTTACAGGTTCCGTCATGTTGTTTGATGCATCCAGAAGTGTATTTGAAGTCTTATCAAGTTGTTCTAGCATTTTGTTAGTTGCATTTTCAAATATTCCAATATTTTCAGACATTGTTGTTTCCAACTTCGTCATTTCTTTCAATCTCTCATCTTCGGGGTAGTAATAGTTAATCCCAAGATCCCGATAAAGAATGTATTTGAGATGCTTGATTACGTATATGAGCTTGATATTTTTGAAATAATTGGTCAAACAGAAACAAAGACTTTTGACGAGATATTAAACAGGATAGCAAAGCATCTGACAGACTTGGTTGATGAAAGGATAAAGAAGGGGCTATATAAGACTTATTTAGGATATGACGGAAATGAGGACTATCTAAGGGGTAGACTGAAAATCAATGACATGATAAGTAATCCGGTATTACTTAAAATCCCATGTCTGTACAGACTTAATACAATTGATATAAAAGAAAACAGGATAATCCTTTATACTCTATATCTTCTCAGGAATATAATAAAAGATGACTTTGTCTCTAACAACGTAATGTATTGTTTCCGTATACTTGCAGGATGTATAAATTTGCAGCATTTTACATCTCATGATTGCCATGTATTGAATTATAACAGGCTAAATGAGGATTATGTTCCCATTCATAATCTGTGTGCATTCTTTCTTGATTTACTCTCCCCTTCTCATGAATATGGTGATGAAAGGATGATCCCTTTTGTAATAGACATGCCCTTGTTATTTGAAAAATTTGTTGCTTCATACTTCAAGAAGCATATGAAGGAATTCTTGGATATAGAAGCACAGAAGGAATTCAGATTTGGTAAAAAGGATTGCAAGATTGATTTGTTGCTGAGGCATCTTGAAACTGAGACAAAATACATTTTAGATACAAAGTACAAGGATGCAAGTGAACCATCAAATGATGATATTTACCAGGTTTCTTTTTATGCAACTCAACAGGATTGCAAAATAGCATATCTCTTGTATCCCAAGAGCGAAATAGAGTTCTCAGAAACAACAGAAAACAATGTCTGCATAATAGCTATTGGCATGGACTTGAAGGAAAATGTCAGAAATGGAATAAATGAAGCAATAGAAAAAATGGGATTAAAATGAAGGGAATTTTAAGTACATATCAATATTAAGGATCTGTTTGTTTATAATTGTGAGCTGTTTGAGAAAACCGTATTAAAGGAGAACAGATGACACATCATATATTTTATAATCATCAATGCAGCAAATGTCAGGCTCATTATATTCCGTTCAAAAGAGGCATTGTTTGCCCATCCTGTGGGATTGCGGAAAATGATTTCTTTGATTTTATTCCACAAGCTAAGTTTTCCATGCAATTCAATCAGAAAGTTTTCAATTCATATATCCCTCCAGCATGGTATACTTCATCTTTAGGGGATCACGTTCTTTTGACACTGTTTTACCTTTTTGAAAACCATAAAGCAAGTAATGAGCCTTTTGAGAAGTTCTCAAATGAATTCTTGTCAAGAAAAGACTGGAAAGACCAGAAATATCTTGAAAAGCATATTTATGAAATCTCACTGGAGCTATATAAAGCATTGATGAATAAGGATTTATTAAAGGATTCAGAAAAATAGGAAGGTTTTGTTGGTTATAGTATAAAATCAAGGGAAAAAAAGAAAGGAAGTTTTTATGGACAACAAAGATAGTAGAGACTTGTTTGAAGCTGCAGAAAAAGGAAAATTGGAGAAAGTGAAAGAAGCTGTTTCAAATAGGATAGATGTTAATATATACAATGAAGAAAAAAATTCACCATTAACAATGGCTTGTTTAAATGGTCACAGGGAGATAGTCAAAATTATAATTGAAAATGGTGCAGAAATAAACAGGATTAATAAAAGGGGAGCAAATGCTTTAGTGTATGCTTGTTATAATGAGCATAGGGAAATTGCAGAATTTTTGATATCAAAAGGAGCAGAAAAAATAGAAAAATATGCCAAGGGAATTGATAATGTGTTAGAAGGAAAGAAATTTGATTTCACTCAATTCAAAGAACTATGGTACAGTGATATACAAAATTTTACAAATAAGAAAGAAATTGAGTTCGATAAGAAAATCATGGAAAGGATATTTCTCAAGTCACTAGGTTTTGTAAAAGAAAAAGACTATAAATATCAATATTTCCATGAAGGTTTTTTCAAAGACAGGCATATAGACTTTCTCATATTGCGTAATGGAAAAGGAGTCTTTTTATTTGAGGATAAAAAAACTATAAAAAGCAATGCTGGTATACAGAGAGCCTTTAAGCAAGCAAGTAGGTATGCCCAAAAAATGAATGTAAAACGTTTTGGGATTGCATCTCCTGAAGGATTAAGGTTATATGAAGGGAAAAAGACAATAACTAAAGAACCAATTAAATTTGAAGGTTTAAGATATGAGGAAAATATTCAGAATGTAAAGAATTTTATTCTTGAGGGGAAGGCATTTAGGTAAATCTTGATAGTGAAAGTTTAAATTTTCTGTTCATATTTCTCCATATATACTTGAAAGAAAGCAAATTAAGAATTACTCTTTCATTGTTAATGCATTATTAATTTAAGTTAGTGCATTGACTTTCGTAAAATAGAATGCAGTTCTAATGCCTTGAATTGCAGGATGCAAAACATCAGTCTGCTATACTTTTAGTTTTCATTACTAACAAATATTATTGGCTTGACATAAGTATGCTTTTAATATGGCGAATTTTAAAAGGATTTAAGAAAGGTGAAATATGGAAAACACAATTGATATATTTAATATCTATGAATCAATAAGAAATGATTATAAATCTTATATCAAAACACCTGTCAACTTGAAAAATGAGAAAATAAAAGATTTCTTGGATGAGGAATTTGAAAAGAGAGTGTGTTTTCCTGAACCATATATAAAATTCAATCCTGCTTTTAAAACTGGTTCAACAATTGAAGAATTATGTAGAAAAGAATCTCTTGATAAGGAATTATCCAATATATTTAAAATCCCCAGACTATTTCAACATCAAATAGAAGGTATAAAAAAGGGAGTAAAAGAAGAGGATTTCATTGTAACATCAGGAACAGGCTCTGGCAAATCCCTGATTTATTTCTTTTCCATTGTAAATTATGCATTAAAACGAAAAGAAAAGGGAATAAAAGGTATAGTTGTCTATCCTATGAATGCACTTATTAATTCTCAAAATAAAGAGATGGAGAGATACATAAATAATTCTGAAATCAAATATCCAATCTCTTGCAGAATTTATACAGGACAAGAAAGTAAAGTAGAGAAAGATGAGATTCAGGAAAATCCACCTGATATCATTCTAACTAATTATGTCATGCTGGATTTAATATTGACCAGAGCAAGTGAAAGCGTTTTAAGGGAATCTATTTTCAACAATCTCAAATTTCTTGTACTTGATGAATTGCATACTTATAGGGGAAGACAAGGATCAGATGTAGCAATACTAATAAGACGTTTAAGTTCAAAAGCAAGACAAAAGCTAGTATTCATAGGAACTTCAGCAACAATGACTTCTGAAAAGGATTTGCATCAAGACAAGAAGAAAATAGCTGATGTAGCAACATTGATATTTGGAAGACCTTTTGAAACAAATTCAATAATAGATGAAACATTAAGCAAGTACTTTCTATACTCGGAGAGTATCTCTAAAAATGACCTGTTAAAAGATATAATCAATTTCTCAAGTGCAAGAATAACCGAAAATACTGAAAATATTAAAAAATCATTATTTGCATGCTGGCTTGAAAATGAAATTGCATTAATTGAAAAGGACGGAGTTCTAAGAAGAAATGAACCGATGAGATTTAATGAAATTGCAGAAAAGCTCGCTGAAAAGATTGGCAGGGATATAGACTTTTGCATTTCAAGAATAAAGGAATTGCTTCATTCTATTACACAAATAAATAAGAAATTCAATCAAGCATATTTACCTTTCAAACTTCATCAATTCATAGCTCCCAAAGGAGCAATTTATGCAACTCTTAACAGGGATTATTTAGATGTAAAAGCTGAAGCTGGCAATGAAATCGGTAAAACATTTTTTCCTGTTGTTTTCAGCAGATTATCTGGTTATGAATTCTATTGCGTGAAATTAAGCAAAGATAAGCTTATTCCGAGGGAATTTGCTGATTCTTTTGATGAGGAAGATAATGAAGAATCAGGATATATAATTCCATATCAGGATGTCTGGGACGATACTGAGAAGGAGAATCTTCCTGTTGAATGGTTTGATTTCAAAGGATCTGAACAGATCATCAAAAAGGAAATAGAAAAAAGGCTTCCCAGACGAATATTCTTCAATAGTGATTGCAGATTTTCATATTCACAAGAGAAGGATTTAGATTATTCAGGCTGGTATATGCCCTGTAATCTGTTATTTGATCCGACAAGCAAGGAATTCTATAGCAAATATACAAAAGAAAGAACAAAATTACTTAGACTTGGAGACGAAGGAAGAAGCACTGCCAGTGATATCATAGTCTTATCTACATTAAAATCCATGCAGAAAAGCGAACTAAGTAAAGAGGAAAGCAAAGTATTATGTTTTATTGACAACAGACAGGATGCAGCATTCCAGTCTGGTCATTTCAATAGCTTTGTAGAGAATATAAGACTGAGATCTGCAATATACGCTGCTGTAAAAAGCAGTAATGAAGGACTGGATTATTCAAACATAGGAAATCATGTATTGCAGGCACTTAATCTCGAACAGAAGGATTATGCAAGAAGTCCATCTGATATAGCTTCAAAAAAGAAGGAAAACGAGGATGTCTTCGTAAATTATCTTTTATATAAAATCATTGATGATTTGAGATTTGAATGGAAAACTGCGTTCCCAAATCTGGAACAATGTGCACTACTTGAGATTGAGTATAAGAATCTAAAGGAAATATCTGAAGATGTGTTCACTGGAAAATGCAAGATATTCAACGGAATTACAAAAGAAAAAAGGCAAGAGTTACTCTTTCAAATATTTGATTATTTCAGAAAGAACTATGCCATTTACAGTGAAAGCTTGATGAACTATGGTAAAATTGATATCAATATGAAGAGGATTAATGAGCTTTTATCTGAAGAATATAGATTTGAGAATGATAACAAGATTGATGAACCTTACATTTTTACAATTAGAAGTATTAAAAAAGCAAGAAAAGTAAGATATGCGAAAACCCTTGGTTTCCAGAGTTATCTAGGCAAGTATTTGAGAAATGAACTTAAGGAAAATACTTATTTATTGAACAAAGATGAATATGCATTGTGCATGGAGGAATTGTTTGATGTACTTTCTAAAAATGGTTTTTTGAGAAAAGACAAACTTTATAGCAATAATGAAGAGATATTTACATATCAACTGGAATTGAATAATATAGTATGGAAGCGAGGAAATGAGAAAACAGTGCTTCCCGATCCTGTAAGAACACCTTTCAGAAGTACTCTTGAAATCCTTCCTAATGAGTATTTTCAGAATCTCTATAGAGAATCCTTCTTTATTCCTATAACTGCGAGGGAACATACAGGACAGATAAGTAGTGAGAAAAGAAGAGAGATTGAAGAAGAGTTCAGGAAAGGAAATGTCAATGCTCTGTTCTGTTCTCCTACCATGGAGCTTGGAATTGACATTTCAACACTGAACGTGGTATACATGAGGAATGTTCCTCCAAGTCCTTCTAATTATGCACAGAGAAGCGGAAGAGCAGGAAGAAGCGGACAACCTGCAATTATTTTCACTTATTGCACGCCTTTTTCCCCTCATGACAGGCACTATTTTGCAAATTCAAGGGAAATGGTTTCTGGTACAGTGAAAACAGCTAATATGGATTTGACAAACAAGGAACTCCTTGAAACACATTTAAATTCAATCTGTCTTTCATATGCCAATCTTGATTTGAGAAATTCACTAAGAGATATAGTTGATATAGAAAAGGAAGGCTTACCATTAAAAGAAGAAAGTAAACAACAGCTTAATCTTAATAATGCAACAAAGAAAGAGATTTTTGATGTCTTCAGTAGAGTTACTGAGGATATTAGAAACAATCACCCCAAAGACCTTTCTTGGCTGAATCCTGAATGGATAAATAACCAGATTGATCATCTTTGTGATAATTTTGACATGGCATTGAAGAGATTCAGGGAACTTTACTCATCAGCAAATGCACAATTAAAAACAGCATTAAATGACATGCAAAACCATTTCCTGAAAAAAACAAGTGAGAAATGGATAGATGCAGAAATAAGAGTGAAACAAGCTAAAATTCAGCTGGACTTCTTGATGAATGATTCAAAAAACAAAGGTTCTTCCTATAACAGTGATTTTTATCCTTACAGATATCTTGCATCAGAAGGCTTTCTTCCAGGTTTTAATTTCTCAAGGCTTCCCATCTGGACATATATTTCAGATGGAATAAAGGGAGAATACATATCAAGAGCAAGAGGTATTGCGATTAATGAGTCAGGTCCTCAAAACCTGATTTATCATTCAGGTTCAAAATACAGAATAACAAAAATGATCTTGCCAACTGAAGAAAGGGACGTTCTGAACAGGATTGAAAAAGCAAAAGTATGCAGGAATACGGGTTATATAATGATAAAGGATGAATTCAGTAAAGACATCTGTCCTTTCTGCCAGAAAACATTCAATGATACCCAGCCTCTTGTTAACCTGAATAATCTCATAGAACTGCAGAATATGAAGACGGAAAGAAGTTCAAGAATATCATGCGAAGAAGAAAACAGGATTTCAAAAGGATATGAAATCAAGACTCTTTTTGCATCACCTGACGGGCTTGAAAAAGCAACTGAAATCTTGATAGGCGATCTTTTCAAAGCAAGATATATACCTAGTGCTCTTCTTTACAGAGTGAATTCCAAATGGACAACAAAAGATGAAGAAGGCTTCCTGCTTAATTACAAAAACGGAGATTGGGGAAGTGAAAAGGAAACCGGTAACCAAGATTTCAGAAGAGTGAAGTTATATACAACATTTATTTCTGACATCATTTATCTTGAACCGACTGATGCAATTAATATTGAAGAATGGAACAGCGGGGGAAATATCACTTTTCTTTATTCCCTTATATCAGGCATTAATAAAGAATACAATGCTGAAGAAGGTGAAATTGGTGGGGAAATGATTGGCGAAGGAAACAAGAGAAATATACTCTTGTTCGAGAATGTTGAAGGCAGTCTTGGTATCTTGAAATCATTTACCGAAGAGTTTAAGCGGTTTACAAATGTCTTTGCCAATGCTTATGAAATATGCAGATTTGATGATGAGGAATATAAGGATTTGGCTTCATATGATGATCTGTTGAGTTACTACAACCAGAGACATCATAATGAGATAGACAGATTCAAGATAAAGGAATTGCTTGATGTTCTAATTAAAAGCAGGATTACAATAAAACAGACACTAAGCAATGAATCCTATGAAGAACAGCATGAAAGAATAAGAAGCAAGGTAGACAAGAATTCTGCTACTGAAAGCGTTTTCCTTGAATTCCTTTTTAAAAATGGATTAAAGCTACCTGATGACGCCCAGGTAAGAACAAAAGATATATATTCTTGCTGCGATTTCTTTTACAAACCTGACATTCTTGTTTTTATAGATGGAAGTGTACATGAAAAGGATGATGTGAAAGAAAGAGATAAAGAACAGAGAACTAGTTTGAAAGAATCTGGTTATCATGTTATAGTCTATGATTATAAAGACAATCTGGATGATTGGGTTGCCAAATATAAATATATTTTCAAGAAGGTGAGATAATGTTTTTTGAAGATGGCTCTTTGGTGAAGTTCAGGAACAGGCAATGGGTAAAAATTCCATCCAATAATAATGATTTGGTATTGCTTCAACCATTGAATGGAACTGAAGAAGAGACAGTAGGAATCTATAAGCAGCTTGGTATGCAGCTTGATAATCTTGAACCCTATACTTTTCCATTGCCTGACAAAAGTGACATAGGTGAGAAATCTTTGACCATGCTTCTATTTGATGCAATAAGACTATCCATAAGAAGTTCATCAAGCACCTTCAGATCAATTGCCAGATTATCTTTCAGACCAAGAGCTTACCAGATAGTTCCACTTGTGATGGCATTGCGTCAGAAAGAGAATATCAGACTATTCATTGCTGATGATGTAGGTGTCGGCAAGACAATAGAGACGATTCTTGTTCTCAAAGAGCTTATTGAAAGAGGAGAGATAAAAAAATTTGCAGTTCTCTGTCTCCCTCATCTCTGTGATCAGTGGCAAAAGGAAATGCAGGAGAAAATGGGTATTGATCCTGTAATAATAAGGACTAATACTCAGGGAAGACTGGACAGGGAAATGCATGGCGACAGAAGCATTTATGATTACTATCCCTATCAGATAATATCAATAGATTTCATAAAATTCGAGAAAAGACGAAATGAATTCATAATCAATGCACCTGAAATGGTAGTTATTGATGAAGCACATTCTTGTTCAAGACCTTCAGGTACAAATAACAGTCAGAAACTCAGATACAGCATTGTAGAGGAACTTGCAAAAAACAGTGATAAAGGATTGATACTTCTTACAGCAACTCCACACAGTGGTAAAATAGATGAATTTCAATCACTTCTGGGATTGATAAGCAATGATTTCCTTGAAATGGATATAACGACTGCAGATGCAGAGCAAAGAAGACAGATTGCAAAATACTATGTTCAAAGAAGAAGGAATGATCTAGAAAAATGGTTTAATGAAGAGACACCTTTCCCGAACAGAATACCTAATGTTTTCTATTACAGTTTCAGCGATAATTTCCTGGCTTATTATGAAAAAATACACACTTTTGCCTTGAAACTGATGAAAAAAGACAATACTCTTAAAGCAATTCAGCAGAAATTCAGGTACTGGTCAGCACTTGTTCTTCTGAGAGGTATAACTTCAAGCCCGGCATCAGGAATTGAAATGCTGAAGAACAGGATAAAAAGGGAGGAAGACAAGGGATTAGAGGAAATAGAGGATGATATTCCATATATAGAGAAGGATTTCACTCCTGATGATAATATCAGAACTGATATAATTGACAGGACTGAATTCAACTCATATGAAAAGGGAAAATTATCGGAATTTGCATCAGAACTTGAAAGCTTCAAGGGATTGGAAAATGACAGCAAACTTGCAAAATTGAATGAAATACTGAAAAGCCTGTTGAAAGAGGGATTCAATACAATTGTGTATTGCAGATTTATTAATACTGCAAAATATATAGAAGAATTCCTGAAGGGAGAACTGGAAAAGATTCATAAGTCAATAATTGTTCAGGCTGTTACAAGCGAGGATGACGATGAAACAAGAAAAATAAGAATTGATGACATGTTGTTGTATGAAAAGAGGATTCTTATTGCAACAGACTGCTTGAGCGAAGGTATTAATCTGCAGGACAAATTCAATGCAGTCATTCATTATGATTTGCCCTGGAATCCCAACAAGCTTGAGCAAAGGGAAGGCAGAATAGACAGATTTGGTCAGAAGTGCAAGGAAGTCAAGGTCTATTATATACTTGGAGAGAATAATCGCATAGACAAGGTTATCTGGGATATTCTTCTTGAAAAGATAAAGAATATAAGGAAGAATACAGGTATTTCAGTTCCTTTTCCAGAAGATAATGCAACACTTATGGATCTTTTATTTGAAGGGATACTGAAAAAGGAGGCAGTTGACAGACATATTGACCAGGGGGAAATATTTGAAGATATTCGTTATGTAGAACTTGCAAGGAAAGCAGAAGAAGAGATTGATAATGCCAGAAAAAGAGAGGAAGAATCAAGGGAGATTTTTGCCCAGAACGCAATAAAAGCAAATGAGATTGAAGAAGATCTTCTTGCTCTGGATGATACTATAGGCAGCCCTGAAGCAGTCGAAAAATTCGTAATAAATGCTGTTCAAGCCATACGAGGCATAAATCTCAAGGGAGCAGGCAAAGGCTATTATGTTAATGCGCAAGATCTTGATGAAATATTAAGTCATGAGCTTTTCAAGAGCAAGAAGAAAGATACATTAAAGATCAGTTTCAAATCACCTGTAGATGAGGGATTTACATACATTGGACGCAATCATCCTTTTGTAGAGCAGTTATCGAAAATGGTTATAGCGCAAGCATTCAGCAAGGAAGTTCGTGATGACTACATAAGGAGAGTTTCAGTAATAAAATCCAGTGAAGTTAATAAGATTACGAGCATATTCATACTTCGCTTAAGGCATGTCATTGAGGAAAAGAAAAGAGGCAGAAAGATATATGCTGAGGAAGTGATTCTTTTCGGTTATTCCGGTCTATCAGATGCTGTTGAGATCACTGACAGAGAAGAACTAGAAAAGATTTTGAGCATGCCTCCTTCTGCAAACATGGAAAAGGAAGAAAAGGTATATTGGTTTGAGGAAATAATGCGATTTTACAACACAGGACTGCAGGAAAGGCTCAAGTTGCTTTCTGAAACAAGGCTTGATAATTTCATAGAATCCCATGAAAGATACAAGAAAATCATTGATAAGGGAAGCAGTTACAGGAAATTGAATCCTCTTTCCCCAGACTTGCTGGGTCTTTACATACTCGTCCCTGACAAGGGGGTAATGTAATGAAATACAATGCAATACGCATAGAAGGATCAATACTTTCCTATGATATACTGGATCTGCTGTCAGAAGGAGATGAGCAGGTTTCGCATCAGACATCAGAAAGTTTCGGATTTGAGAAAAAAGTCAAGTTGAAGGAAATCATCATTGATTTATGGACAGAAGCACAAGCTCACTGGACGATTTTCAAAAGGCATAGAGAAAGGATAATAGAAAAGGGAAAAAGCTCAATATCTTATGAAACAGGAAAGACTGAGACAGGTGTATCAGAGACAAGAGTCTATTTTATTGAACCACTTCTGCGTCTTCTTGGATATGAACTTGAGAAAACTGAGCCAGCCATAATAATCAATAACAATTATTATCCAATAAATTACAGAGGAAAGGCAAATCTTCCTGTTTATATAATAGGCTTCAACGAGGATATGGAAAAAGCAGAAAGAAGAAAGCTTTCCCCGCATTCATGTATTCAGGAGTATCTTAATCTTACTGAAGAGCATTTGTATGGAATACTTACAGACGGCTTGCGGTTGAGAATTCTGAGAGACTGCAGCAGATTGATAAGGTTGTCATATCTTGAATTCGATCTTGAGAAAATACTTGAAGAGAAGCTTTTCAGTGAATTTGCCATAATGTTCAGACTGATACATTCAAGCAGGATGCCCCAGTCAATAGAAACTGCTTCTGAATGCATATTAGAGCGTTATCATCAGGATGCTCTGGATCATGGAGCAAGGATAAGAGACAAGTTGTCGGAGGCTGTAAAGATATCCATAGAAAGACTTGCAAACGGTTTCATCAAGAAGTGTGATAATCAGGAGAGACTATCTGATTTCCTCAAGGATGAAGGAGCGGATCTGAAGTTGAACAGGTTGCTCTTGAGGCTTGTTTACAAGATACTTTTTCTCATAGTCATTGAGGAGCGCAATCTTGTTTTTGAAAATAGAACGGACAGTAGCATCAGGGATATCTATTATAATTACTATAGTGTTACCAGATTGAGAAAACTTTCGGAAAAAAAGCATGTTTATGAAAACAATTACAGCGATTTATGGAATGCTCTTCTTCTTACTTTCAAGATATTCGAGAATGGAAGGTTTGGAGAAGCTCTTGAGATAAAACCGCTTAATGGAGATTTGTTCAAGGAGCAGGCAATTAGCATATTGAATGAATGCTGCATTGAAAACAGGGATCTTCTTTCTGCAATATGTTCCATAAACACTTTTATTGATGCAAAGACAGGAAGCACAAGACGCATAAATTATGCATCCCTTAATGTAGAGGAATTCGGTTCAGTATATGAAAGCTTGCTTGACTTCAAGCCATTTATTAATACTGAAGCAAGGGAATTCGCTCTCATCAAGGGAAATGAACGTTCAACAACAGGTTCTCATTATACACCTGACGAGCTTGTGCAACCTCTCATTAGACATTCACTTGACTACATAATTGAAGAGAAGAGGAAGGAAGCTGACGTGGAGAAGGCACTTTTATCCATAAAGGTCTGCGACATTGCTTCCGGGAGTGGTCACATGCTTCTGAATGCAGCAAGACGTATCGGACTTGAACTTGCAAGAGTAAGAAGCAGATCAGACCAGCCTCCCCCTCCTGATTTGCGAAAGGCAGTCAGGGATGTAATAAGGCATTGCATTTATGGAGTGGATAAGAACGAGCTTGCAGTAGAGTTATGCAGAGTATCCTTGTGGCTTGAGGCACATTGTCCTGGAGAACCTTTGAGTTTCTTGGACCATCATATCAAATGTGGTGATGCAATTGTCGGGCTTGCTTATGAAAGCGAGCTTGAGAAAGGAATTCCTGACGAGGCATTCAAGAAGATTTATGGAGATGATGCTGATGTTTCAAGAAGATTATTGAGAACAAACAAGGATGAGAGGAAAAATGCTGCACAACAGGGACTTGATTTTTCGGATATAAAGAGCGGAACTGATGAATATATAAGGGAATACTTGTATCTTGATATGCTTCCAGAAGACACTGCAGACAGGATTGATGAGAAGAAGAAGCGATTTGACGAGATAAAGAATAATTCAGGTTACTGGAGGACAAAGCAGCTTGCAGACATTGTAACAGCGCAGTTTTTCATGCCTAAGACTTCTGATAATGAGCAAGATTTTGTTACTGATGGTGAATTCAGGAAATTTCTAGAAAATCCTGGAACAATCAATCAGAAGAAGGCAGGAAAAGCTTCTGAAATTGCACAGAAAAAGCAGTTTTTTCATTATTTTCTTGAATTTCCTGAAATCATGGAGCAAGGTGGCTTTGACTGCATTCTTGGTAATCCACCGTATCTTGGAACGCAATCCATAAGCGGAACACATGGAGATGATTATCTAAATTGGCTGCAAACGGAATATTATCCATCTGGTGGTTGTGATATTGTAACTTATTTCCTGAGAAGAGATTATGAAATTATGAAAGAGAACGGTTTTTGTGCATTGATTGCAACAAATACTATATCACAAGGAAGAACAAGAGAAAGCGGTCTGTTTTATATAGTCAACAAGCAAGGAGAAATAGTATTCGCAAAACGTTCTGTAAGATGGCCTGGGATTGCCAAGGTCTTTGTTTCTTTGCTTTCCTTGAGAAAGAAAGTTGATGTTAAAACAGGATATTTTTATCAACCTGATGTTAATTTAGAGACAGAAGATATCAGGAGTATGAAGTCAGGGAAAATATTGGATAATATAGTTGTTCCATATATAAGTGCCATGCTTACTTATTATCCTGAAGATGACTTACTCACTCCTTATTCTTTAGATAACAATAAAAACAAGATGTTTCAAGGTTCGATTTTCCTAGGCGAAGGTTTTCTCCTTGATGAAAATAAAAGAAATGAATTGATTGAAGCTAATCCCAAAAATGCAGAAGTAATATTTCCTTTATTGAATGGCAAGGATTTGAATGACAGATATGACCAGTCTCCCTCAAGATATATTATAAATTTCTTTGACTGGCCAGAAGAAAAAGCAATGCAATATGAAGAACCATACAGGATTGTGAAGGACTCAAACGAAAACAAAAACCATATTAGAGAAAACTGGTGGCTTTTTCATAGATCAAGACCAGCACTCTACAACGCGCTGTCAAAGCTGGATGGTTGTTTTGTAGTAGCTAGAGCAAGAACCAAATATTTGAACTTTAGTAAAACACAACCTATTTTTATTTTTTCTGATGGTTTGTTTGTATTTACTTCAAATTCATTCATAGACTATTGTATAGTACAAAACTCATTTTACGATATTTGGGTAAGAAAATATAGTTCAACATATGGTATTGTTCTAAGATATTCACCAACAGATTGTTTTGAAAACTTTCCCTTCCCTGTCTTAACTCCTGACATGGAAAGGACTTTGGAGGAAATCGGAAAAACCTATCATGAACATAGACGGCAGATGATGCTTAAGATGAAACTGGGACTTACAAAGACTTATAACCTGTTTCATGACAAGGACTTGACAGTAGAGAAAGTAAGACAGGAAAGCAAACTGGAAGACGAGGATATTTCTGGAAGTGCTTATCAAGATATTCTGAAACTACGTGAACTGCATAAGAATATGGATGACAAGGTGTTGGAAGCATACGGCTGGACAAATGTCAATCTTGAGCATTCCTTCCATGAAGTTGACTATCTGCCTGAAGAAGACAGGATAAGATATACAATATCAGAAACTGCAAGACGAGAGATTTTGAAACGTCTCTTAGAGCTCAACCACAAATACCACGAAGAAGAACTCAAATCCCTCCCTGCAAAAATATCAAGGAAAAAAAAGATTGTTGAAGAGGATGAAGAGGAATTGCTTGGAGAATGAAAGTCGTTAGTTTTAAATGAAATAGAAGAAAGGGGAAAATATGGAACTATCGGAACTAAAAAAAAGACCGTTAAGAGATATTTGGAAAGATGAAGGTAAGGATTTCACACCGTGGCTGGCAGAAGAAGAGAATCTTGACATGCTTGGTGAGGAAATAGGGATAGATATTAATCTTATTCAGACTGAAAAGCCTCTTGGAGCTTATAAAGCTGATATTTATGCAGAAGATGAAAGAAGCAGAAAAATTGTAATTGAAAACCAGCTGGAATCTACTAATCATGATCATCTTGGGAAGTTGCTTGTGTATGCTTCAGGACTGGATGCAGAAATCATTATCTGGATTGTGAAAGAATTTACTGATGATCATAAGAATGCTGTTAATTGGCTTAATGAACATACTGATGAAAATATTTCATTCTTTCTAATCAAGATTGAAGTCTGGCAGATAGAAGATTCAAAACCTGCACCAAAGTTCCAGATAATAGTGAGTCCTAATGAATGGGCAAAGTCTTTGAAAGAAGCCTATAGAGGAGATATGACGGAGACGGAAAATAATAGACTATCTTTCTGGACTGAATTCAGGGAATACATTGTGAAGAAAGATACAAAAACGAGCTTTAGTAAACCGAAACCAATACATTATTATACTTTTAATATAGGGAAGAAAAATGTAAATATTGATTTAGTACTTAGAACGAAAGATAGAGCTTTAGATTGTGGCTTGGACACATATGACAAACCTTTATTTGATTTTCTTGAAAAAAAGAAACATGAAATAGAAGAAGAGATTGGAGAAAAGCTGGAATGGAAAGATTCTACTCCACAAAAAAGAATAATAAAAAGAAAGTATGTATCGGATGTTTATGATAAAGAAAGGCAAAACAATTTCAACTGGTTTTATGAGAATATAGTTCTTTTCAGAAAGGTCTTTATCAAGTATATAGAGGAATTCAGGAAGGAAGATTAGGAGAGATCAAATAAAAGCATCCCCTGAAATCTTTTATAGATCTTAATATGTTTGTATAAATGACAATCTTATGATATTAAGTACTTAATATTTACTGAATTATTATCCCATGATCCTTTGCCTGTGATTTAGAATAAAATTATGCCCTTAAACCATCATGAATACTATTGATTAATTCATGATATTCAAACTAACATACTAATACAATGAAGTAAATCATTACAGGACATATCATTAGGTGTTTTACTTTGTAAATCAATGGCATTCAAAGACTTCCTGTTTTGTTCATAGTTTTAGTTCGTCAATAACTCCGATGCAAGATGAAAGAACATTTGAACTCCATGCAACAGGAAACTATCAATAGAGGAAGTTTAAAAAAGTTCACAATTAAGAGCTTGAATAAGCAAGAAATGAAAAAGAAGTGTCAGAAAAGTGATAAAAAAGACGATTTTGAACAAATTCGCCCCCGGCTGGATTCGAACCAACGGCATGATGGTTAACAGCCATCCGCTCTACCGGCTGAGCTACAGGGGCATTTAAGTTACATGCCCTGACTATTAAATATATTTTTTGTGTCAAGATAGATTTGAAAAACCTTGAGAATGTCTTGTTGAAGCAGCATCAAGTAATATAATCCTTTGCAACTCAAAATTATTGCATTGGTTTTAAAAAATCCCTTAAGATTCCTTTCCAAGATTCTGCCAGGAAATAAACCTGCCCCGTCTTCTCTTGGCAAGAACTATTCTCTTGTTTTTCCAGACTTCCTCCGCTGTTTGAATGAATATATCTGCTACCTCATTCTCTATTGGCTTGGTTTTGTCTTTTGCAAGGAGCTCTTCCTTCTTATAGAATAGTTTATATAAAAGACTATCTTCTGGTAACTCAGTAAGCTGGCTTCTTGCAAACAAGGTTATCTTTGCAAGCGGTATGTCCTGAATATCCATCATCAAACCTTCTTCCCTGCACCTATCACTGAGGCATGCTTTTCTGGAACCGATTATGGAGAGGCATTCAGGACATATGAAATGGTGGCAATTACCGCAGTATTTCCATCCTACAAGAGCAGCCTGTTCGATTTCAAGCTGCTGTCTGCAACCCATGCACCATACTTTTATTTCAACTAATTCGAGATCCATCAGTTATTAGAATACCCATCATTTTCAGTGTAATCCTCTTCCTCATACTCCTCATCAGATTCGTCATATTCCTCAATAAATTCCAGAACATACAGGACCATTCCTTTTTCATTTATAGCAAAATCAAATATCTCCCAGCCTTCCTTCAGAAGCTTGTTAACTTCGCTATTCTCATTCTGTTTAAGAGAATCATCAAAATACTCATATACTACCTTTTGCATCATTCCTCCTTGTTACTTGTAATCTATTATCTCAATTTGCAGTTTTCCTATTAATGCAATGAGTTTCTGTCCCAGATCAAGTGGCAGATTATCATCGAGATTGCTAGCAGCAAGTTTTAAATGTGTTGCATCAACAAATACTCTATTTTGCTTGTTCTGTAATGGCCATGTACTGTCAATTGGTTTCCATCCGTCATAATATACCTCACTCCACATATGATATGCAAATCTTCCCCTTTCATACATTAATCCGCTTGCTGCTCTTGCCGGAATATTAAGGGATCTGCATAAGGCTATATGCAATACAGTATGCTCAGTGCAATCTCCCTGTTTAGTCTTGAATACTTCCTTTGCGGTTGCAAAACCAGTTAGATAATTCTTACCAAGGTTTTTGTTTACCCATTCTGCAAGTTTGAGTGCAATCTTCCATTTGTTGGTTTCATTTCCTGCAATTTCCTGTGCAAGTTTCTTTATTTCCGAATCGTTTGACTGGACATATACTGTCGGTTCTAATGAAGGTTTAAGATCAACCTCATTTATCTCAGTCTCCTTGTCTGGGATCTTCTTCATGTCACTCTTAATATTCATTATAACAGAATTTTCACCATCTTCCTTTGTTATTTTATTAAGCTCGTCTGTTGATATATATTGCTTTATCTTACCTGAAGGAATTGAAAGCCTGACAGTCAGATCAGCAACTTTTCTTGGATTAGCGATTGTCTTTCCTGTTGGCTGAACATATATATTCAAATCAAGCTCTCCACCGGTTTCCTGTGAAAGAGCAAATTCCTTACTGACTTTCTCCATATCTATAGTCATTCCAGCAACTTCAGTTTTGCTGGCAAGTATCATGCCTTTCTTATCTACCCAGATTTTTGTTTCTCCTTCACTCATCATAGGTATGCTTCCATATAGACGAAACGCCTCTGTTTTCTTATCTTCCACAGTAATTGTATCAATTCCTTCTATCTTTATTTTGTCATTCTGTACTTGATTGAGAATTGGCATGAAAATCTTCAGCTCATACTCATCACCTGTTTTGGGAGGATTCTTGAGAAAAAGATATTGAAGCGGGATTTGAAAATAAACCTGCTTGTCCTTTTCATTCTTTACTTTCCCAATAAATATGCTTTTCTCTGTTTTTTGCCCCTCCGATAATTGTGTAAGATAAAGTGTGTCAGTTTTAACCTTGCCTTCCATTTCTATTTCATTAGTTGCCATACTGTATTTCAACTTGAAACTCAATGGATTCAAATTCTCATCTTCCTCTATTACATGAAAATACTTGATAGAAAGTTTTATACCAAGTCTTATAATTCCCATCTCTGTTTGGGTTGTAGTTTTATATATTGTTTTCCCAGATTGGTCTGTTTTTTCAAACTTGGTAAAGTTATATCCAAGAATCTTTCCCTGGAGTTTCATTATATAATATGATTCCCATGGAATCAAGCTGATAATTTCCTTTGCAGGTTCCTTTTTTTTCTGACAAGAAGAAACAATAAGTAAAACAAGCAATAATGCAATTCGCTTTATCATGATTACCTCCAAATTCGTATTCAATTCATCTAAACTCCTGCTTGTTATTTTGCTAATAATAGCTAAACATCCTCTTAATATATTAGTATATACCTATATATAAACTACATATCTAGCTATCCTCAATAATTTCTTTCACTTTCTCCCAGACTCTGCTAATGGTAAGACTTTCCCAGCACACTCTCTTGTGGCAAGCTGGTTTGAAACAGGGAGAACAATGTACATCAGATTTTACAATCCTTACCCTGGATCCCAGAGGCGCAGTCCATGCTGTACTGCTTGAACCAAACAAGGCAACAGTATTTTTAAGATAAGCTGCAGATAAATGGACAGGACCACTATCACTGCCTATTACCAGAAAAGACTCCTTTATATAATCAATAAGCTGTCTGATTGTTGTTTTTCCGAGCATTAGAAAAGTCCCTGAAGCCCATTCAAAGTTTTCAATCACAACTTCATTGTCTTTTCCCAGTATGAGAATTTTCCTGTTACTTACCTGTCTTATTAATTTAGTAATTTCAACGTAATTAGTTATATCCCATCTTTTTGCAGAACCATAAGTAGCTCCGGGAAAAATGAGAATTGGAGAATCCTTGTTGAAATTGGCAGGAGAACTTTCAGAAAAAACAGGATTTTCAGGAAAGTCTATATGCTTGTATAACATTAGCTTACCAAGTTCCTTGTAACTTCTCGTAAGATGAAGTCTTCTGTAACTTTTTTCATCATAAGGCAGTGATGAAGTAAGAAGATATCCCCTACCCTCACTGGCATATCCTATTCTTTCAGGAATTTTAGCCCACCATGAAAGAAGTGCTGAAGATAAACTTGTTGGAAGTATTATTATTGAATCTGCCTTCCATCCAAGTACTTCATCTCTCCATAGAGTCTGCTTCCAGAAGGAACGATGAGGAATAAGTGGTATGAAAATATCAATCCTCTTTTCATTCCTGAGGATTTCAAGACATTCTTCCGGCCCTGAAAGTCCAATTAATAAATCCTTATTTTCTGTCAAACCCTGGATTAATGGGAGAGACATTACAGTATCTCCCAACCAGTTAGGCAAACGTATTAAAACCTTTTTCATGTCAATCTTTTAAAATCTTTACCCAGACTTTTCTTACTCTTGGTCCATCAAATTCAGCAAAAAAGATGCCTTGCCATATGCCCAGCATTAACTTGCCTTTTTCAAAAGCGACAGCAACTGAGCAGTTTATCATACTGCATTTTATATGAGCAGCAGAATTCCCTTCGTTATGAAGATAATTAGAGCTCCATGGAATTTGCTTTTCAAGAGCATTCTTTATATCCACAACTACTGACGGATCAGCATGTTCATTAACAGTAATCCCTGCAGTGGTATGAGGTACATGAAGAAATATTAATCCATTTTCTAAGTGATTGTCATCAAGTATTTTCTGGATATTGGATGTAATATCAATGAATTCGGATCTTGAGTTTGTTTTTACCTGAATTTCAAGCATTTTTCTTTACCTTAAGCCTTTCATAAAATTTCAATGTTCGCTCTGAAATGATCTCCCAGCTGTATTTTGATTTCAGTTTCACATATCCTGCTTCTCCAAGCCTTTTCTGCAAATCTTCATCCTTGAGTAGTCGCTTCAACGCTGCTGTCCATTTATCTGTTTCAGGAGATACAAGCAAAGCCTCTTTCTCGTTTTCTATCCAGCTTGATATCTCCTTGAGAGGGCATCCAATTACAGGTTTCTTGAAACTCCATGCTTCAAGAAAAACCCCACCAAAACTCTCTTCTGTGGAAGGCAAGCAGAATGCAATACATGATGCAAAAGCAGACTTTTTTTCTTCATCTGTTACATTACCTCTATATATTATTCTTTCATCAGTGTTTTCCCCAAAAAACTTCTCTCCAAAACCTGCTCCCATCAAAACGAGACATAATTCAGGAAATTCATCTTTCAATACCTTGAAAACATTTACAAGCAGTTTATAACCTTTATATGGATTCTTCTGACCGATGAATAATATATAATCCTTCCCGTTAGTAAACTTCGATTTGAAATCAAAGGTTTTTACTTCTTCCCCAATTCCAACTGGTGCTACACCATTTACAATTATTTCTCCTTTTGCTCCTTTTTTCAGCAACCATTCTTTTTCATATTCAGTCATTGCAACAAGTCCATTTGCATTCTCATAAAGATAATTCATATAATATGAATTCCAGTAAACTTTATGAGTGTGCGCTATGGGAGTGAAAACAAATGGAACTCCGTACTCTTTTGATAGAGAATGAGATGCAAGAGATAAATATTCCCTCCCAATATATACATTATGTATTATTTCTGGCTTTTCACTTATCCTCAGATATGGAAGAATAATTTTTGCCAAAGCTGGAACAGACAAGAATCTCACTCTGTCATATAGTTTTACCCAGGGATACATTGCAATTCTTGATATTCTGGAAGGTGAAATCA
Source organism: Candidatus Coatesiibacteriota bacterium (assembly GCA_016927185.1). Lineage (GTDB taxonomy): Bacteria > JAFGND01 > JAFGND01 > JAFGND01 > JAFGND01 > JAFGND01. The sequence goes on along the minus strand of JAFGND010000060.1, from coordinate 65,073 downwards.
TAATTATGTCAGAATTTATATCTCGAATTCTCAGTTCTTCTGATGGGGCATTTATTGTAGTGCCATAAAGCCAATTTGTATCATTATCTGTCCTTTGAGTAATTACTGTGATTTTATTGGTTTTAGCTAGTTCATTTACAAGAGCTCTTGTTGCAAGCTCCCCTCCACCTATTGCAGGATAGTATCGTGACAAAATGAACAATATATGCAAATTTCAATGTATCCTGTGTATCTTTTTGGGTATACCAAGATTTTCTCTATATTTGGTAACCGTTCTTCTTGCTATTTCAATCCCTTCTTTTGAAAGTATTGCAACTATATCCTGATCACTATATGGTTTTTTAGGATTTTCATTTTCAATCAATTCCTTGATTCTGCTTTTTACATTTTTTGTTGCAATATCACTTCCATTCCTTTTCAATTTGCCGCTAAGGAAGAATTTCATGGGATATGTCATATTACTAAATTCTACATATTTGTTTGCTATTGCCCTGCTTATAGAAGTAAAATGAAGATCTACCTCATCTGCTATATCCTGCAGGGTTAATGGATTAAGATCACTTGTTATCCCGTCAAAGAAAGGTTTCTGCAACTTAATGATCGCTGCCATGACCTTTATCAATGTCTCTCTTCTTTGTTCAATAGCCTTTATAATCCAGATTGCTGAACTGATAGATTTCTTCAAGTAAGCCTGATCCTTATCCTTGCTTTTCTTCTTGGTTACTAATTTCAGGTAATCATCATTCAGTCTTAGCACAGGAACCTGCTGATCATAAAGATAAATATAGAATTCATCATTCACTTTTTCTACAAACAGATCAGGTATTATATAGTTTGCTCTTGTATCAGCAAATATCATTCCCGGGGAAAGATCAAGCGACTCTATGAACTCAATTGCTTCATGATATTCATCTTCATTTATACTAAGGGCATGCATTATCTTGTTCTTGTTTCTCTTCAGAAAGTCATCCCAGCATTCCCTTACTATATTATCTGCAACATGATGCAAGCCATTGAATTGCCTTATCTGAATAAGTAATGATTCTTTAACATCTCTTGCTCCTACCCCGTATGGATCAAATGTTTGTATAATGGATAGAATTTTCCTGACATCTTCAATACTCCTGTCAAGACTTGAAGCTATTTCCTCTTCCGAAATTGTTAAAAACCCTCTTTCGTCAAGATTGCCTATAATGTATTCCCCTATAAGACTATCGTCTCTTGATATCATTTGAAGTGAAAGCTGGTTTAGCAAGTGTTCCTGCAAAGTTGGGGTTTCTGTTGCTAGAGTTTCTATGAAATCCTGCTTGGTGAATATTTCATTATAAACTGCATAACTAAAATAAGGAACATTGTTGTCTGTTATTACATCCTGAAACTCTATTTCAGATCTTCTCTCTTCCTTCTTTACCTTTGGAAGAGGCAATTGCTTTTCTCTTGTTGCATCTTCGTCTATTTCAAGCATGGGATTTTCCAATACTTCTCTATTTATAACTTCTACCAGTTCTGCTGTTGGCAAGATAAGCAACTTTAATGCTTGTTGAAGCTTTTGAGTTAGAATTAATTTTTGCTGCTGTTTCAGCCCCAGTATTGGTCTTAGGTCAGTCATTTTTCCTCTCTTGATTGTTTCCTTGATAATATGGATATATATGAAATAGAATCAGTCAAGCTTTAATTGAAAAATTTTTCTTAGTCCATTCATTTCAATAGTTTCAGGAAATCTTATCTCACCCTTTTTCATATTGCCTAATCTGAAAGGACCATAAGATATCCTTAACAATCTTTCAACTGTCAGATAAAACGTCCAGAAAAGTCTTCTTATTTCCCTTTTCCTGCCTCCTGTCAAGATTATCTTTATTGCATCTCTTGAGGTTCTCCCTGTTTCTATCAATGAAGGCTTGCATATGCCATCTTCAAGAACAACTCCCTCACTCCTTATTCTGTGAATAATATGCATTGGGATTTTCCTATTAAGCCATATCAAATAAGTTCTTGGTATTTCATAACTTGGGTGTGTCAATTTGAAGTTCATTTCCCCATCATTTGTAAAGAGAAGTAAACCTTCAGAATCTGCATCAAGTCTTCCAACAGGATTAAAGGTGGTTCTGAATTCCTCAGGAATCAGTTTATAGACTGATGGAAATCTCTCTTTGTCAGAAGGATTCTTGGAAACAACAAAACCTTTTGGTTTATTGAATATTAGTATTGTTTTTTCCTTCTGGTTTGATTTCAATTCTATGCTGGAACATTCAATTCTATCTCTGGAAATCTCTACCTGAAAAGTAAGATCTTTTATGATTTCATTATTTACTCTGATATATTCATTTTTTATTAGCTCAGCAGCTTTTCTCCTTGAAATACCATAGGTTCTTGAGATGTGTATTACCAGCTTTGTCTGCATACACATCAAATATAAAATACGGTAAATTAGTCAAGTTATTTATACTATTGTGTAGCATATAAAGCTTCTTCAGCAACTGCATTAATTTCACATGTTGTCAATTCCTCCCACGGGGCAGCGTCTTTACTCTTGTTTACAATCCAATTCAAGGTCTTTTTCAATTTCTCATTCTCTGCTTTTAGATGTTTTGCTTGTGCAATCAATTCGATAACAGCTTCACCTATCAATTTGTCATTTTCAGGAATATCTTTCCTGCCAAGGAATTCATTTATCCAGTGTGTTTCACCTTTCTGGACAGATTGTATCAAGAGCTGTTTCCATGTTTTAGTAGATATGTTGAGTTTGCTAGGCTGAGGTAAGCTGCTTATTAGCCTCATTATCCTGTCTAGTCCCATTTTATCTTTTGGTCTTGCCATATTTCCTCCTTTATTAATAAATATAGCAACATTTATGCCATTTCTATAATCATATGCATTACATTGAATTAAATACTAACTCATTATGATTTTTATGTATTTAATGACATATTTTTGAAATATTTTTCTTTTTTGCTTGCCTAAAAACTCTAGAATCTAAACAGTGTTTTAGTTCATTTTACAGGAGTAGATATGCTACGTTCAATTTTATTTACTTTATGGATTTTTCCTTTCATAATTGGAGAAGTATATCTTAAGACTGATAAGGATGGAAATGTAGTTCTTACAAATGTTCCAAGACTCTCACCTAATGAAATTAGTGATTCAGGTATAAAAGAAAGAAAAACAACCTCTCCTAAAACTACATCAGTTCCTAAAACAAAACCTATCAAGCAAAATCACAACTTTGACGAATTGATACTTAAATATGCAAACAAATATAGGCTGGATCCAGTTTTAATAAAAGCCATAATGAAAGTGGAAAGTAATTTCAATCCAAGGGCTTTATCACCCAAAAAAGCAATGGGACTCATGCAGATAACTAAAGGTAATATAATAGATTACAAGGTAAATGATCCCTTTGACCCTGAAGAGAATCTAAGAGCTGGAGCAGGTTTCTTACAGAAAATGCTGAGCAGATTCAATAATAATTATCTGCTTGCACTAGCTGCATATAATGCTGGACCCGAAAGAGTGAAACAATATAACGGAATTCCTCCCTTCAAGGAAACCCAGAATTATGTAAAAGTTGTTCTCAGGAATTATCAGGAAATAGGTTTACTGAAAGGTCAGGACAACCCGCTTTTTCCTATGCCTGAGAAATTCATTGCTGAGGGACTTGGTATAAAGGAAGATGAAGTAAAGAAGAACAAGTTCAGATCACAGGATGATATTGATAAACTTAAGTCATTTGGTCTGGATGAGGATGGAGAAGTCAATACAGATGATTCAACTTTTATAGACACAAGCGAACTACCAAATATCACACCTCATCAAATTGCACAGGGGAAAAAAAGAATAAGATATAGACCTTATATATCTTTTGATGCTAACGGGATACCATATTTCATGAGTGTAGCTGTATATTGAAATGATAAGAGTAGAAGGAATGATATTAGTTCCAGCAGGAAATTTCCTGATGGGTTCAAAAGAATCGGATATTATTATCGCGATTGAAAATATGAGAATAGAGTGCAAAAAATATAATGATATGAGACCTGAAAAACCATTAAAGGAAAAATCTCAAAATGAGATACCCCAGAGACTTATATATCTTGATGCTTTTTACATAGATATTTATCCTGTTACAAATGCAGAATACAGAATTTTTCTGGATAAAACCGGATATCCAAGAAGACCTGCAACTATTGATCATCCAGTCCTTGGAATAAGCGACCATCCTGTTGTTTCAGTATCTTACAGGGATGCACTGGAATATGCCAAATGGGCAGGCAAGGATCTTCCAACTGAAGCACAATGGGAAAAAGCAGCAAGAGGTGAAAATGGAAAGATCTATGCATGGGGGAACAAGCAACCTGATGATAATGGCATAATAATGGCTAACTACTCTCCTGGCAATAACAGGAAAATCTGTGGATATGAATTCACCTGCCCCATTGATGCATTCCCTTGTAATATATCCACTTATGGAGCTGCTGGAATGACAGGCAATGTTTTCGAGTGGACTTCAGACTGGTATCATGATGATTGGTACAAAGCAGGCAATGAAAATGTTAATCCACAAGGACCTTCATACGGGATTGAAAAAGTAGTCAAGGGTGGAAGCTACTTGAATCTTGGATTCTGCTTGAGATGTGCTGACAGGCACCATTATGACCCTCTTCTTACAAGTGAAATCGTAGGATTCAGATGCGTAAGAAATATAGTTAAGGAGTGATGGATGGAAGAATTGAAAAGATTAATAAATGAATTACGAGAATGCTATCATGAAAACAAAAACGAAGGTTTAAATGAACAGGAAACCAGGCAAATATTTATAGATAGGATACTCAACCAATTAAACTGGTTTATACATGATAGAAAGAGGGTTAGGCTAGAGTTCCCTACATTAGCTGGAAAAACTGCTGATTATGCACTAATGATAGAGAATAAAGCTAAGATATTCATAGAAGCTAAAGCTTTGAAAAATCCCTTAAATGATCCAAAAGACATTTCTCAGATAGATAGCTATGCTTCTAATATTGGTCATAAGTGGTTTATTTTATCAACCGGAGTACTATGGAAAATATTCGATTCAAGCAAACTGTGTCCTGCACCTGAAAAAATAGTAATAGAAATAAATATAATAAATGATGATATTAATCAGGTAATTGATTATTTAAAACTATTATTATATGATGAAGTGAATAGTCCTGATTTTGACAATACAATTTCTCAAGTAGTTTTTGATAAGGAGATAGAAAAAACTATTGAATATTTGTTGGAAAATCCTAGCAAAGCATTTATTAATGCTATTCATCAATCATTACCAGAATCAATAGTGAAATGTATTAAAAATAAGAACATAGAAGCAGTAATAAAAAGAATGCAATTAAAAAAAGCACTCCAAATAACAGAAAAACAAGAAAAGGAAATTGAAGAACCTACTATTGATTCTATTAATCAAGTAAGTGATAACTCAATCTATACTGAAGAAATGCACCTTGAGGGCAAACCAGATTGGGTAATTTGTATTTATTTTGAACTTGATAGACTTATTAATTCATCGTTTAATGAAATAAATAAAAAAGCTGTTAAAATGACAATAAATTGGTTATATTTAAATAAGGCTTTTTGTTGGATTCATTTAGGTAAAATCAGAAGCAATTCAAGATCTCTTAAAATATGGATAGAAACCAGTGATATTGATTATTTTGACTTTAACAAATACGATTTTGTAAGACCTATGGTTATTGATGGGAAAAAAGTAGGTCATTATGGTGGAGGTAATCTTGAATTAAATATTACTTCTATAGAACAAATACCAGCTGCTTTAGAACTGATCAAGCAATCCTACAATAAAATAAGGGATGGAATAAAAAACAAATAAGAACTCAAACGTAAAATATAGAAAGGAAAAATCATGGAAGAACTAGTAGCAAAATTAGAGGAATTGAGAGAGAAGTGGAGTAAGTATTGGCGCGAAAAAATGAGTGTAATGCAGACAAGAATTGTCTTTATTGATCCAATTCTATCTACTCTGGGCTGGGACATCCATGATCCTGAACAAGTTCGGGTAGAAATTCCCATTGGCGGCGGAAGAACAATGAGTTACGCCCTGCGTGACAAAGGAAGAAATCTGCTTTTCATAATGGCAGTACCTCTTGATAGCCCAATAAATGATCCTGCATTCATAACACAGGTTGTACAGGATACTGCAGCAAGCAATGTAAAATGGTGTGCAATAACTAATGGCGTGATCTGGAAATTCTACAGCAGTCTTGAAAGCTGCCCTGTACTTGATAGGTTGCTTTATGAAGTATACTATAATGCTGCTGATCAGGATTTAAACAAACCAGCTTCGCTTTTATGGCCATTCTCAAAAAGGGAAATGCAGAAAGGCGAACTGGACAAGATTTGGGAACGTTTATTCACTGATAGCAGAATCAGAAGATCAGTAAACAAGATCATGAAAAATCCTCCTGATTTCCTTATGGAAAGCATAAAAGTAAATCTACAGGGAATAAAGCTGTCAGATGAAAGAATAAAGGAGAGTCTTATTAGAATATGGAATGTTGCAAAGGAGGAGACTGTTGCAACTCTTATATCAAAAAAGGAACCTTCTCTTATCAAGAAACCTTTAGGTGAACCAAAATTACATTACATAGAGGAAAGTCATCCAGAAGAACATGTATATATGAGAACTCGAGCGAGAAAAATGTATGACGAAAACCATCATACAAGCAAGAGAAAACACTCTATTGTGGAATTATACAAAGAAATGGATAGGTATTGTCTCAGCCTTAATAAAGCAATATACAAGACATACAGGGCATTGTATATAACCTGGGAAATTGAACAACTCCTTTTCGCAAGCCTTCATATTCATACAAACAAACTAAGGGGATGGATAAACCTTCCGTGGGATGCCATCCAAAACAAACCTCCTTTTATAAGGAACGTTATTAAAATAAAGCATTGGGGCTCAGGAGATATGGAATTCAATATTACAAGAAGAGATCAGCTTGAAAATCTCAAGCCCATAATCAATATTTCATTTGATTATGCTGTGAACAAACTAAAGAAGGATGGATATTCGTTAGATAATTCACCCTATATAAAGAGAGAAAAGACCATAAAGAGTGAGGAAACGGAAACAGAACCCAAGAAAGGTATTCTTTCAAACTACATTAAGCCGCGAAAACAAAGCTATACAGATATTGAAATAGAATCACAAACTCAGATTGATGAAGAGATTGAAAAGCTTAACAACAAAAACAAGATCTTCAAGGAAAGCTATTATAAAGACCTGGAAATGGATGATTTTACTGAATAATGGAAAACTACATTTATTTCAATAACGCTGCTACTAGCTGGCCAAAACCTCCTGAAGTGATTGAAGCAATGAAAAGAAATCTGACTGAATGTCCAGTATTTGGAGACAGGCAGAATATTGCCTCTGCTAAGGATGTAGTCAAAATTGCAAGAGAGGAGATTGCCTCTTTATTTGAAGCTCCCGATTCAAACAGGATAGTATTCGGAAGCAATGCTTCTGAGCTTCTGAATGCGATTATTCATGGGACACTCAAAAGTGGTGATCATGCAATCAGTACTTACGCAGAACATAATTCAGTCATTCGTCCCTTGAATACTGCAAGCAAGCGAAATGGAGTAGAACTGACTTATGTCAGGGTTGATGAGAGAGGATATCTGGACATTGACGATTTCAGTAAAGCATTCAAGGATAATACAAGACTTGTAGTAATTAATCATGGCTCTAATGTTACTGGTGCCTTGCAGGATATCAAGAAGATTTCAGATATAGCTTTCAGACATAAAGTTCCATTGCTGCTTGATGCTTCCCAGACTGCAGGAAATATAAAAATCTCACTCAAAGAAACTCCAGTCGCTTATCTAGTTTTTACTGGCCACAAGGCTTTGTTTGGTCCGAGAGGTATAGGAGGTGCTTATATTGCTGAAGGATTTGATTTTCCTCCTTTCAAGCAAGGTGGAACTGGTATACTCAGTGAAGATCCATTCCAGCCTGAAAGGATACCTGTCAGGTATGAAACTGGTACAAGAAATGTTCCAGGAATTGTAGGATTGACTGAAGGAGTAAGATTTGTAAAGAAAATTGGCATAAGCAAGATTATAGAAAAAAAGCATGCATTATTAAGTATACTTATTGATGCCATGAAAGATAACAAAAAAATTATTCTTTACAGCCCTGATGATCTTGATAAAAGTGTAGGGACAATCTCCTTCGCAATCAAAAACTGGCTGATTGATGACATAGGTTATGTACTTACAAATTCATTCAATATAATAATAAGAACAGGTCTTCATTGTGCTCCAATGATACATGAAATACTTGGAACCCTACCCATAGGAACAGCAAGGATTTCATTAAGCTACTTCAATTCGGAAGAGGAGGTTGAAAGATTGATTAAAGCTCTAAACCAGATATCAGTACTGAAATGAAAATCTCAGTAGTTAAGATAGAAGTTCTTGATGATTGTTTCAAGGATACAACATTGTTTGATTTCATATTCTCGAAAGCACTTCAAGATGATTTCATAAACTCCCTTTCATCATTAGGTGAGTTTGAATATTATACTGAGTTCCCAAAACCTTTTTACAAGGTATTCAGAAATGGATCATTTATGCTCAAGGGTATAAAAAATTCGCCTAATATGAGAGTCAGTTTGTTTCCAGAGAACAAAGTTGAATCATTAAATGAACTGATTGCTTTTTTTCATATTGACAATTCATTGATGCCTATCCTGAAGAAAGAATAATGCTTAAATATATCCTGTTTCTTTTCCTTTCATTCACATTACTTTATTCATATGAAGAGCTGAGTGTCCAGAAATCAAACCTCGGGACTACTTACATATTAAGATTGAAATCTGGTCCATGGTCTTTCAAATCTTCCATGAATAAAGTAGCTATCTTTATTCCAAAGTATTATAAAAAATTTTCCTGGTGGGACGCTTTAATACATTTTCATGGGCATAATTGCTCAATGGAATATGCATTGAAGGGATATGAACTAAGAGAACAGCTATTTCAAAGCAAACAGAATGCGATTCTTATAATTCCCAATTTGGATGGATCTTCTAATTCAGGTGAACTCATGAAAAAAGATGGCTTAAAGAAATTCATACTGGAAACAGGATCATTCCTTGTTAACAAAAAGTATGCAAAAAAAATAAATCCCAGAATTATCGTTATTTCATCACATTCAGGTGGTTATAAACCAATGGCTTATGCAATAAAGAATGGTGGAATTCCTATCAGGGAAGTGATAATGTTTGACAGCCAATATGGTGAGGAAGATACATTCGTAAAATGGCTGAAGGAGCATAAGGCAAGGCGTTATCTGAATTTGATAGGTCCAAGTACTAAATCATCAAGCAAAAAAGTAATGAACCTGCTGAAAAAGGAAGGTATATCTTTCAAGACTGCAAAAGAAGGAGAACTTCAAAGAAAGGTTTTGACAAAGACAAGAATAGTCTTTCTTGAAACCAAACAGGGACATAATCAATGCCTGTCTGGATACTGCAATTATCGTGATTACCTATTCCGCTCAGCTCTCAAGAGATATATTAAAACCGACTGGTTTGAAGGTAATGGTCTGGACAAGAAGTAATAAAAAACTGAAACAGTTTCATCTTGAAATTAGAATAATCTCCAGTATTTAAGTGTCCTATCCCAGCTTCCGCTTAAGGCGAATTTCCCATCTGGCGTGATTGATACTGAAGAGATATTGCTGCTATGCCCTCTATATGTTCTTACACAATTGCCAGTTGATATATCCCAATACCTGATTGTCTTGTCCATGCTTGCTGAAACTGCATATTTACCATCAGGAGATATACAAACAGAATTGACTGCACCATCATGTCCATTAAAAGTAAATATACTAGTTCCATCCGCAAGATTAAAGTATCTTAAAGTATTGTCATAACTTCCAGATAACGCATATTCTCCATCAGTGGATATACAAACTGATGTGACACAACTCTCGTGTCCGCTGAACTCTCTTATTCTTTGTCCATCAGATACTCTCCAGTATATTTCCTTGTTATCCCAGCCAGCAGATAAAGCATATTGCCCATCTCTTAAAATGCAAACAGAAGAAACATTATTGCTGTGTCCAGAAAATGTCCTGATTAGCATTCCAGTTTTTAAATCCCACAATTTCAAAGTCCTATCGCTGCTTCCAGATAGAGCATATTTACCATCTGGAGAAAAACAAACAGAATTGACTGCATCAGAATGACCTGAAAGAGTTCTAATGCATATTCCATCTGATATTCTCCAGTACTTTATCGTATTATCTGATACTCCCGAATAATATCCAGCTCCAGATAAAGCATATTGACCATCAGGTGAAAAGCAAACAGAATTAACTACATTTGAATGACCGGAAAAAGTTCTAAGACATGTTCCGTTTGATATTCTCCAGTACTTAAGAACATTGTACCCATAATAATATTCACCTGCTCCTGACAAAGCATAATTACCATCTGGAGAGATGGAAACTGAATTCACCTTGCTTTCGTGGCCATTAAATGTTCTTATCAATCCTGTTCTGTCAATATTTACTGTGCCTTCAGAATAATCCATATTTAATGTCATATTTTTTCCGATATTCTCCGATCTAAGTCTGCTTCGCTTGTATAAACTTTGTTTGATTTCTTTCAAGTTGCATTTCACACCTAGATCATCTATTATTGCTAATATGTAAATAGAGGTATGATCCGGTAAACCTGAAGTATCCCATTTGTAACATTTTACTTGAACAGCAATTTGATCCTTTATCTTTGTTTCTCCTCCCTGAATTGTGTCATTATCATAATACAAGCTAACTAAAGGAGAAGTCCCATCTGGTTTTGTGTAACTCCATTCAATAGTGAAATATCTATCAGTATATGCCCCTTCCTCAGGTGGATTAGTGATAGTTATTGAGAGATTTTCACCAGTGCTTGTTCCAGTTCCTGTTCCCGTACTTGTACTTGTAGATGTTCCTGAACCTGTGTTATCACCATTATCAGTAGCGTCATCTCCACATGAAAAAGCAAGGATCAGGAAATAAAAATAAAAAAGCAAACCAGTTCTTTTCATATGCTCCGCCTTATCCATAAGAGGGCAAATGCTGAATTAAATACTGGTAAAAACCTTAAAACTGCCCTACTCTTATTGCTCCTTCACTATAATCGTAAACTGAATTCCCCAGAGTATCTTTAGCAGTTATCTTGATATAGTATGTTCCACTATGAACATCGCTTACATCCCATTTATAATAGGTTGAATCAGGAAGATTCTCTGCTATAGTTCCAATAACCCCATTTGAACTTGTAGTGTCTGTATCATAATATAAATCAAACTTGAGACTGCTTCCTGCAGGACTTTTAGAAACCCATTCAATTGTATAGAAATCAGAAGCGCTTGCTCCAGCACTATCAGGTTTTGTTACTTCTATCAATGGTCTTGGATCATCAGTTAACGTAAGGTAGCCCTCACTGTAAGCTCTGACTATATTCTGCTTATCTGTGATTACTCCCAATATATAATAATCTCCCAGGGCAACATTTTCCAGAGACCATATATAGCTGCCGTCCTTGGGATCAATATTTTCTGCGATGATTCCACTAAATGAACTATAATCCCTGTCAGTATCATAATATAGATTCAATTTCAAAGTATCAGAACTATCAAGATCCCAGTAAGCCCAGCTTATAGTATATTTTGCAAATGCAATATCATTTTCTCCTGAAGGTTTCTTTATCGTCAGGGAAGGAGGTTTATTATATCCTGTACTGGTTCCAGTCCCAGTTCCAGTATTATCATCATTTGTTACATCATCTGAACAGGAGAAAAATACTATATATATGATAGAGAAGAAAATCAAGAAACACTTTTTCATAAATCTCCTTATATTTTTCAAGTTAACTAATAAAAATAGGGGTTCTTTGTCAAGTTGCCTTGAATCAGGTATAATTTTTAGTTTTAACTTGCAACAAACCTTAGGTATTTGACATTTTATCTGAAGGAATTATTTATGAAACAAAATGAATTGATGACGTCAGTAAGCGGAATAAGAGGGATTGTAGGCCAAAACCTTAATCCAGAGATTGTTCTCAGATTTGCCTATGGCTTTGGAAAACTCTGCATAAGGAATCATGGAGCGAAACCTAAAATCCTTATTGGCAGAGATTCCAGAATAACAGGTAAAATGCTTGAAAATGCTGCCATTGCTGGACTTATGGGATCAGGATGCGATGTAATATCTCTTGGAATACTTCCAACTCCTTCTGTTGGATATAATATAAAAAATTCAGATGCTGCAGGAGGAATTGTTATAACTGCAAGCCATAATCCGATTGAATGGAATGCTCTCAAATTCTATTCCTGTGATGGGACTTTCATTTTGAAAGATGATATAAAGTTCCTTATAGAAAAATCATCAACAAATGAATGGGAGAATTATAATCGAATAGGAAATTTCAGGGAAGACCATGAAGCATATAGAAACCATATAGAAGGAATATTATCTTCTGATATTATTGATAAAGGAGTTATAAAACAAAGAGGATTACGGGTTGTTTATGATCCAGGGAATGGTGCTGGTTCGAAAATCAACAAGGAACTGCTTCAAAAACTTGGATGCGAAGTGATAATGATTAATGAAGAAATGAATGGTATCTTCAGCAGAAATCCAGAGCCAGTTCCTGAGAATCTATCAGTATTATGCAAAAAGGTAGTTGAAAATAATGCCGATATTGGATTTGCAACCGATCCCGATGCAGACAGGCTTGCATTGATTGATGAAAAGGGAAATGCAGTAGGTGAAGAGTATTCCCTGGTTCTTTCCAGCATGCTTTTCTTAAAAAGGATGAAGTCAGATATAGTAACCAATCTTTCAAGTTCAAGAATGCTTGATGATATCTGTTCATTGAATGGTGTAAAATTACTTAGAACCCCAGTTGGAGAAGCAAATGTTGTTGAAAGGATGAAAAGAGAGAATGTTTTGTTTGGCGGGGAAGGAAATGGAGGAATCATTTACAGAAATATAAATCCTACAAGAGATGCAAGTATCGGGATAGCGTTGATATTGAATTTACTTGCTGAGAAGGATATCAAGCTTTCTTCTATGATTGAAACAATACCGAAATACTATATGAAAAAGACCAGGTTTAATGCTCAGGCAGAGATAATAAAAGAGAGAATTGATGAATTAATGGAAGTTTTTGCTGGCAGTACTGTCAATAAAGAGGATGGTTACAGATTTGACTGGCCTGATAAATGGATTCATATCAGACCGTCAAATACTGAACCGATAATAAGAATAATTGGAGAAGCCAGGAAAGAGGAAAATCTTGATTTTCTATTAATTACAGCAAAAAAGATACTGGAGGTTTGAATATGAGAGATGTCCATGTCGGAAATGTTATTATTGGCCTGAACAAGCCTCTTGTATTAATAGCTGGTCCATGTGTAATAGAAGATGAAGGAGTGGTTATTGAGACAGCAAAGGAAATAGATCTTATAACAAAGGATTTAAATATACCGTTTATTTTCAAATCAAGTTATTTGAAAGATAATCGTTCCAAATCCTATGGATATCAAGGCCCAGGGCTTGAAAAGGGATTGAAGATTCTTGGCAAGGTCAAGAAGGAGGTAAATGTTCCCGTTCTTTCTGATGTTCATTGCAGAGATGAAATAGATCTTGCAAGCAGATATCTTGATTGTATTCAGATTCCCGCATATTTATCCCAGCAGACAAGACTGATAATAAAAGCCGCTGGAACCGGAAAACCTATCAATATAAAAAAGGGTCAATTCTCTGCACCCGAGGATATGGCAAATGCAATAGAGAAAGCAGAATCAGTAGATTGCAAAAAAATACTTCTCACTGAAAGAGGTTCATGTTTTGGTTACAGAACACTGATAAATGATTTCAGGGCATTGAAAATAATGGCTGATCTGGGTTATCCTGTTATTTATGATGTTACTCATTCTTTAAGGATTTATGGATACTCGAGTCATGACCCCAAGGGAGGACAACCCGAATTTATTCCCTTGCTTGCAAGAGCTGGAGTAGCATCAGGTGTTCAGGGAATTTTTATTGAAACTCATCCGGAACCCTATAATGCATTATGCGATGCTTCATCAATGCTTCACTTGAATAAATTGAGATGGTTACTGGAACAATTAACTGCAATTCATAAGATAGTTATAAAAACGAATGAAGAGCTTTAACCTAAAGCTCTAATAACCTCAAGTTCCGCCTTTGCAGTTATTTATTGATTCACTATTTATGTTGAAAATACTTTCTGTTTTCTGGGATTTCTTTTTCTTTATGTTTCTAGCTCTATATTTCAATACTACCAATTTACCTTTCTTTTTCAAGAACATTAGTTTTGCATAATTCTGAGGACCAGCATCAACTGGCTTACCACTTGAATTCAAGAAAAGTATATTGTCTATTTTTCCCTTCTTGTAAGAAATTCTTATTTTTGCGTATTTTATTTTTTTGGTTTTTTTCCCAGTGAATACTATTTCCCTTATAATTCCATTCTTATCTAAAACGCACTTATAAGAAGCCTTTTTGCTATTCTTTTTCAACTGGTTCCTGAGGTTAAAACCTTTGCTGTAAAGTTGCTTCAAATCTGCAGGAATACCAAGATGGGCATAATATTTTACATTAGCCGAAATTAAGCAGGTAGTTGCCAGAAGAAGAATAATTAATACCATAATTTTCATGTAATTCAAAAAAAGAAATAACCATCTTTTTTGTAAAGCTTTTTCTTTTAAATAGTTATAGAAATTTCCTGTTTTAATTTTTATTGAAAACGTCTAATTTATTCATTTACAACATTTTATGACTGAAATCCAATTTATCCTTATTTCATTGACTGATTACCAATAATTCCAATCCTTTGCAGAAAAGAAAGGGGTAATTGTGAAGACAATTTTCTGTCATGATAATAAGATTGGTCCAGATAACGAGGATTTAGGAACAAAATTAATTTTTAATTTTTTCAATACAATTCTTGAGTTTGATAAAATTCCAGACACAATAATCTTGATGAATAAAGGAGTAAAACTTGCTTTAAGGGGAGAATCAACCGTTGAGCCTTTAAAAAAACTGGAAGGAAAGGGAGTGAAAATACTCTGCTGCGGAACTTGTCTGGTTTTCTTTGATCTTAAAGACAAGATTGAAATCGGAACTATTTCCAACATGAGAGAAATATCAAAGATTCTTCTTGAATCAGATACAGTCATTTCTTTGTAATGAAATATCCTTCTTATATGAATCTTTCTGATGCAGACTGGGCTGCAAAGAAAGAACAGTCACTCAAGATGTTATCTTGCTGTACTTTATGCGGTCATAGATGCAAGATAAACAGACTGAAGGGAGAAAAAGGCTTTTGCAGACAAGGAAGTAAACTGAAGGTTGCCAGCATAATAGTTCATACTGGAGAGGAGCCCTGTTTAGCAGGAGAAGGCGATAATTTCAGGGGAACTGGTAATATCTTCTTTTCAGGCTGCACTGCAAGATGCACATTCTGCCAGAATTATCCTATTTCCCAGCTTGGGGTAGGAAATGAAATAGCCAGCATTGATCTTGCCTTAGAAATGATAAAACTGCAGAACAGAAAAGTCCATCATATAGGACTAGTAACTCCAACACCTCATATTCCTTTATTCATAGATTCCTTGTATCTTGCGATAGATAAAGGGTTGAATTTACCTTTAATAATTAACACCAATGCTTATATGACTATGGAATGTCTTGCCTTGCTAGATGGACTTATAGATATTTACCTGCCTGATTTCAAGTATTCATCAAACAAGGTTTCAAAAGAGATTTCAAAAATGCCTGGTTACAGAAACATTGCAATCAAGGCTATAAAAGAAATGTATCGACAGACAGGAAGACTGAAATTGAAAAACAAGATTGCTTATAGAGGAGTTTTAATACGTCATCTTGTTCTTCCCTCAAATTTTTCACAATCTGAAAATGTTTTGAGAATAATCACCAAGAAAATTGACAGGAAGGCTGCTATATCGTTAATGAATCAGTATTTCCCTGCTTACAATGCTGTAAAACATCCATTACTGAAAAGACGACTTTCTCCTAAATCTTATCTGAGAGCTCAGAAAACGATGAATTCTCTTCATTCTCTTTGGGGGTGGAAGCAAAAATAAGATTTGGATCTATAATCGGTAAAATCCTGTTCTTGACCATTACAGTTGCAGCAACAAAAGGGATAGACATTCCAGCGATTGAATAATATGTCTGCATCTCTATGCTTATATCATCAACCCAATCAGTATCAGTAACGTCATCCACAAGGAAAGCTCTTAACTCATCTTCAATCTCAAGCAATATAAACTTATTCTCTCTGCTCTTCTTGATGGGGATTTTCAAGACTTTTCCAAGATCAACAACAAGGACAAGCTTTCCTTTATAATTTGTCAATCCCTTGATATATTCTGGTGTATTCGGAACTTTCACTGTTGGTTCATAAGGAGTGACTCCATGGAAAATGGATTTTATATATGCACTTTCCTGAAGAATCAAAGCGAAGTTTATACCACCTACCTGGAAAATCAATAGATGTACTCTTGTCGGTTTTCTTTCACTTGTCAAAATTTTTGAGGAATCTTCTTCTCCATTCATGGAAATCTCCCTTTAAAATACTTAACCGCGCTTCTTTGCAAATAGTATTATAAAAAAACAAATTATGTATAGTCAATAATTGACTTGCTAGTATCTCTCTTGCTTTTATTAGATGTCTTATATATCCTTTGGTGAAATTTCTGCAAGTATAACATTCACATTCTGATTCTATCGGATTATCATCTGTAGAGAAGCAAGCATTTTTAAGATTAAGTTCTCCTTTTCTTGTAAATGCCTGCCCATTTCTTGCATTACGGGTAGGAAGAACGCAGTCAAACATATCAACTCCTCTTGATATAGCATCTATTATATCTTCCGGTTTACCCATACCCATTAGATACCTTGGCTTGTTCTGAGGTAATATTTCATTGAGTAATAAAATAACTTCAAGCCTTTCATTCAGATTCTCTCCAACAGCAAGTCCACCAATAGCATATCCTGGGAAATCCAGTTTTATCAATTCCTTGCAGCATCTTTCCCTTTCAGCTTTTGATATCCCTCCCTGAATTATTCCAAAAAGAAGACCTTTCTTTTTATCAGGCTCAATATCCTTTGATATCCTTGCCCACTTGATAGTCTTATCAACTGAATCTTTGAGAACTTCATCTGAACAAGGAAGAGCAGGACAAACATCAAGTGGCATTCTTATGTCTGAACCAAATATGTCCTGTGCTTCAATTACTGAGGAAGGGGTAAAAAAATGAAGACTCCCATCAAGATGAGATTTGAATTCAATCCCCTCTTCCTTGATTGTCCTTATATCAGAAAGGGAAAAAACCTGAAAACCACCACTGTCGGTTAAGATATTTCCATGCCAGCCAGAAAAACCATGAAGTCCACCAAACTTTTTTAGTACATTGAGACCTGGTCTCAAATATAAATGATAAGTATTAGCAAGAATTATTTTATATCCCAAATCATGGATATCTCTTGGTAGCATTGCTTTTACTGTTGCGGAAGTCCCCACAGGCATGAAAACAGGGGTTTTCACCTCACCATGAGGTAGTGTCAAAAGCCCTGCTCTTGCATCTCCAGAAAATTTTAATATTCTGAAACTCATTTTTAGCTTGATTTTTTTCCCAAACTCATTATATTTATTCTGAATGATACTTAACACAGAAAAACAAAGTTTTGTAAAGCAGAAACTTGCTTCCCTGAACAAGGATATCAGTATTGACTTGTATCTTACTACAAAGTTTCTTCCTGCAGAGATATTCAGCAGAAATCTTCTTGAAGAACTTATTGATATAAAACCCAATATTCATTTAAATCTCCACCATCTTGATACTTTCTGCAAATCACCCATTCTTGTAATAAACAGGAATATAGAATTCTGGGGCACTATTCAAGGCTATATTGCTTCAGCATTAATTGACACTCTGGAAATGATTAGCTGGGAAAAGAAAGAACCAAATCCTTTTTCTTCAGATGATACCCAGCATATACTTCTTGAGACTTTTGTTGATCCATTCAAGGATATCACTAAATTAATAATCAATGAATCAAACAAGATGGCAATTAACAGTGATGGAAAGTTAATAAGCAGGATAGTGTCATTTAACAAATCAGGTTGTCTGAAGAGTTTGAAACCAACCATTCTTCCTTTCCAATTAGTAAATGAAGATTCTGCTTCTCTTTCACCAGGAATTATCAAGCACGAGAGATTGATAGCCCTGATAAAAACCTTTTCCACAAAAAAGAATTATGATAAGCTGGTAATTGATAATGATAACTTGCTTGAAATAGATGAACACGATCATCTGAAATTGCTGTATAACAAGAAAAAATCTATAGTCTTCTCATACACTCACTGGAGTGGATGGAGCAGATTCTGTCATCAGATTTTTACCAGGAATATTGATAAATTCAATCATAAAGAGATTGCACTGGCATCTCTTAATGCAGAAAATCACAAAAACATTGCATATAGACTTGGAATATGTACAATTCCAACAATGATTTTCATAGAAGAAGGCAAGATAAAGGAAAGGCTTTCTGGAAGAGAACTTTTCAATTATCTACTTTCTATAGACGACCTTCCCTGCGGAAAGAATAAAACCCATCCTTCCCGATAATTACGTGATCATGCAGAAATATACCAATATCTGCCAGTAATTTCTTCAGTTTCTGAGTTAATGTGATATCTGCAACTGATGGTTGAAGATTTTCTGCAGGATGATTGTGCATGAAGATCACTGCTGTTGTATTAAATTTAATACATCTTTCAACGACAATTCTGGGATAAACAACACTCTGGTTCACAGTACCCTGACCAATTTTCTCGAAAGCTATCACCCTGTTTGCGGCATCAAGAAAAGCTATCCAGAATTCCTCCTTCTCTAAGCCTGCAAGGGTAGGTCTGGCAAAATTATAAACTTCTTCAGGACTTTGTACGGCTGGCTTTTGTTCAATCTTATCCAGCGCATATCTTCTTTGAATCTCTCTCGTAAGAGCAAAAATCAATGCAGTATTTTCAGATAATTTCCCTTCTTCAATTAACTTCTCTGTCTTTGTATCAAACAATGAAGCAAATCCGGAAAATAAGGCAATAAGCTCTTTGGCTAATGGTTTCACATCTCTTCTTGGTAAAGCATAACCAAGAAGCAATTCAACTATTTCATAGTCAGAAAGACTTTCAGCACCTAACTTTAGGAACTTGTCTCTCAATCTGCTTCTATGTCCATAGTAATGTGGTTTTGTGCTCATTATCTGAATTTTTATTTAAGAATTGAAACTGAAACCGCTTCTAAAAAGTCAAGTTATTAGAATCTTCCAAGATTATTATGTTATTTCAGAAGAAGTAAAGACTGTTAATATATTACTTACTTTCTCTTTCTTTTATTGCAGAGATCTCCTGAGCTGCTTCTGTCAATTCCTTTTTGGGATCAGCATCCTCCTTTATGAGGCATTTCTCAAGATGATCAGAAAGTATCTTTCTTCCATCTACCCAGAAAGAAAATCTTGGCTCCATGTCTCCATTCTGCATCGTCAAATAAGCATCTTTCAATCCAGGAATTTTGTCAAGATATTCAAGATATTCCTTATCCTGAAAACATTCTGGATTTAATGGAGCATAACTTGTTGCCATAGACCATTTTACACTCTGCTTTGGCTCCGTAAGCCATTCCAGAAAACGCCATGCCCCTTCAGTCTGATCAGCAGGTTTTCCCTTGAAAAGAACAATATTGGTTCCTGAAACAATAGTTAATGCTTTCTTGTCTGCAGGAAGATGGAATACACCAAGCTTGAATCTTGATATCTGTTTCATGAATGAATAAGAAGCGCATGATCCCAGAACCATTCCAATATTTCCTGCAAGAAATTCATTTTGAATCTCGAAACCTTCAAGAACCTTTGCTGTTTTTTTCTTGTGAATCAGATTAAGCAGGAAAGACAAAGTCTTAATACCAGTTTCATTATGAAATTGAGGATTTCCATCCTTGTCTAGTAATTCTCCTCCAGCAAGAGAAAGGAAATTCTGGAAAGTCCAGGTTGACAAGCTCATTCCAAGACCATAACGCAAAGTCTTTCCATTTTCATCTTTTCTTGTCAGTTTATCAACCAGCTGATCAAATTCTGTCCAGCTTGTAGCAGGTTTTAATCCATTTTTTTTGAACTCCTCTACATTGTAATATACTACCTGTACTGATTTATTGAAAGGAATAGACCACAGTTGATCATTCCAGGTATTCTCTCTTATAAGTACAGGAAATGTTCTCTTTATAACAAGATTTGCATTAGGCATCTCATCAAGACGATGGATTCTATCTGATTTTATCATAACTGCAACTTGAGTTGGAAATACTTGAGCTATTGTCGGAGTATTCTTGGCTGCAAGTGATGCCATTACTTTCTGAGAAAGAGCATTATAATTTCCGCAGTTAACAAGCCTTATCTTGTATTTTGGGTATTGCTTTGTAAAATCATTAACTAATGATTCTAAAGTCTCTCCCAGTGGACCTCCCATAGCATGCCAAAAAACTATCTCTTTTTCCTTTCCAGGACAGGAAAACTCAATTTTACCATCTTTCCTTCTGCAGCCGATAGTAATAAGAACTAGCAGCAAATAAAACACCCACTTCTTCATATTCTCCTTTTGAATAAAGATATTCTGAAATTCCTTTCCTCAATTACATCAAGAAATTTTGCAAGTGGAAATCCCATTACATTATAATAGCAACCCTTTATCTCCTTTATCAGGCTTGCACCATACCCCTGAATACCATAAGCTCCAGCTTTATCAAAAGGCTCTCCGGTACTCAGATAGCTTTTTATGAATTCACTGTTAAAATGCCTGAAACTCACTTCAGTTATCTCAGAGAAAGAAAATAAAGATCTATCAATTGAATTAAATAATGTCATTCCAGTATATACATGGTGCCAATGCCCTGAAAGAGCCTCAAGCATCAGGAAAGCTTCATTTTCATTATCCGGTTTTTCAAGATATTGCCCATTAAAGAAGACTATTGTATCGGCACTAATACACAATCCGCTATCTTTTATCTTCTCTCTATTACCCAATTTTACAAGCGAAGATTTTATGACATAGTCTTCCGGAGAAAGTGTTTTGGAAATCCCTCTTTCATCTCCTAATGGTTCCTTAATAATGAAATCACAACCTATCAATCTAAGAACTTCAGCTCTTCTTGGAGAAGTAGAATACAAGAAAACCTTCATTTTGCTTCTATGAAACTCAAAGAAAACACTTGATCCCAGAATACTCTTTCTTTTTCTCCATCCTTGAAAAAGTCTGTATTCATCAACCATCTCAATGTTCCGCTAGTGACAATGCCTTTTGAAGGATAGAATTTAAGAAGCATATCCGCTTTTCCCCTACCCTTCACTCTCTTCTCAGTAATTATCTGAGTACTCCTTACAACAATGTTTATCAAATCATAATCCTCTATATGTTCATCCCTTTCATACTTGAATATGCTTTTAACACTAAGGCTTGGAAAATAGTCAGGTGTTATCTTGAATTTCGTGTCATGAGCTTGCTGCCAAGTGGTTCCTATTTTTATATTATCAGGAAACTGAGGTAACAAACCATAGTAAATTCCCATGAATACATTAGATGACATTCTGTATCCCTTGAAATAGCGTAATTTTAATCCTTTTCCGCTTGGCAGCATTGTCAATATAGCAGTCATATTGTATTTTTTTGACAATGGCCAGGTTAAACCATTAATTGTAACTGTTAAGGGGGTTATATCTATTCTTATATGAAGTGAATCTCCCCTGGAAGGAAGCACAGATACAAGAACGTCTGATTCACTATCCAGTCTTATTACTGGAGGAGATTTGCTGAAAATGTTGGAAATATTTCCTTGACTTGAAAGTTTATAACGCACTTGCTTGTAGGTAGAATAATTATAAGTTAGTGAAGATGAATGAATAAAGGAACTGATACCAAGCAAAACAATTAGTATTAGCATAAGGTTTTACAAATAAACTATGAGCTTATTGTCAAGTTTGATTTATGCTGGATATTTATGGATAAAATAAAAAATACTATATTGCCTTTCTCCTTTAGCGTTATAACTCTTGGTTGTGCAAAGAATGAGGTTGAAACTAGCAGACTTGAAAAAGCATTCAATTTGATTGGATGGGAAGAAACAAGTATTTCAAAAGCAGAAATAGTAATTGTCAACTCATGTGCATTTATTCAAGACGCAATAGAAGAGACAATGCAAACAATAGATATTGTCAGGCATAGCCTCAAGAAAGGACAGAATTTGTTTCTCTATGGATGTCTGGTAAATCTTTATTTGAAAACAGCCAAACAGAAACTCAATAAAATAAACTACCTTACTTTAAATGATATTAAAAAATTCTCTGAGAAGCCTGGGAAATCTTCAAAAAAATTTTCCAATAATGAATTACCGTACTATTCAAGAAAAAAGGGTGGGATATTTTATCTGAGGGTAAGTGATGGCTGTAATAATAGATGCTCTTATTGCACTATTCCAATTATCAGAGGAAAACTCAAGAGCAATTCAATTAATGATCTGGAAAAATCAATAGAAGAAATAAAAAAAAGGAAACCCAGGGAAGTAAATCTGATCTCACAAGATTTGTCTGCATGGGGATCGGAAAAACAGGTATATGAAAACCATTACAAGCTTCTTAAAATGCTTTCTTCTGTTCCATGGATAAGATTTCTTTACTGGCATCCAGCAAGAATTGACAAATACCTCGCAGATTTATATAAAAAATTCCCGAATCTGGTTTCCTATCTTGATACACCTATTCAGCATGTTTCAAACCATTTATTGAAAAAAATGAATAGAGAGAATCAGGATCTTGAAAAAATAAAAGACAACTTGATGTTGCTGAAAGAAGCAAGACCTGATATGGTTCTGAGAACAACATTGATGGTAGGATTCCCTGGAGAAACTGAAAAGGATTTTCTCAGGTTGGCTGACTTGGTTCAAGATAACTTGTTTACATGGATTGGAATATTTGCCTATTCAAATATGAAAAATACTTTATCTTATGGATTTGCTGAACAGATTCCTTATAATGAAAAAATTAGAAGATACAATTTTCTTACTGAACTGCGAGATAGATGTACAAATGAAAAGCTGCATGAATTCATGGACAAGACTTATAATTGCTTGATAATTGGAAAAGATTTTCAAGGAATTCATGCGAGGCCATATTTCTCTGCAGATGATATTGACGGACATGTTCTGATAGAAAATAGCTCAGTGAAAATCAGATCAGGTTCTTTCAAGAAAATAGTAATAAAACAAATACTTTATCCTGACATGATAGGAGAAATCATTGAATAAAATACCATTAAGTGTGATAATAATTTGCTACAATGAAGAGAAGAGGATAGAAGAGTGCCTATCAAGCATATACTTTGCATCTGAAATAATTGTAGTCGACAGTTTTTCTACTGACAGGACTATGGAGATTCTGAAGCAATTCCCTGAAATAATAGTTTTCCAGAAAGAATGGAAAGGATATTATGAACAAAAACTGTTTGCTCTCTCCAAAGCAAGTAATGATTGGATACTCAATCTTGATGCAGATGAAAGTCTTTCAATCAGGCTACAGAAGGAAATAATTGATGTAGTATTGAATGATCAGGAACATTCAGGATTCAAAATTCCAGAGCAGCCTTATTTCTGTGGGAAGTTCATAAGACATTCTAGCTGGTATCCCCAGTATAATTTCAGATTATTCAAGAAAAGCGAAGTAAGTATGGATGAAACTGGAATTCATGAAAGTTTCAGAACAAATGGTAAGATAGGTAAATTGTCAGGAGAATTCTTTCATTTCTCATATGAAAATCTTGAAGACTATATGGATAAGCTTAATATATATACTACTTTAGAAGCGATAGAAAGAATTAACAGAGGAAGGAGAATAAAATACTATCATATTCCAACAAAGTTCATACAAACCTTCATACGTATGTATATATTGAAAATGGGATTCCTGGATGGGCTGGAAGGTTTCATATTGTGTTGCCTTAGTGGCTTCTATGAATTCTCGAAGTTCATAAAGCAAAAGGAGAATGAAACAAAATAGATATTTTTGTTTATGCTTGACTGAAATAAGCCCTTAAAAAAATGTCAATTAAAAGAAAAGGAGGTAAAAATGTCAGAACTTAAAGGTACATTCAAGATAAAAGAAGGCTTTGCAGATATGTTCAAGAATGGTGTTATAATGGATGTGACTACTCCGGATCAAGCAAAAATCGCTGAAGATGCAGGTGCCACTTCGGTCATGGCATTGGAAAGAGTTCCAGCAGACATAAGAAAACAAGGTGGAGTGGCAAGGATGGCTGATATCGGTCTCATCAAGAAAATTATGGAATCAGTGAATATCCCTGTAATGGCCAAGGTAAGAATTGGACATATTGCAGAAGCCAATATCCTTCAATCGATTGGAGTTGATTTTGTTGACGAAAGTGAAGTATTGACTCCAGCAGATGATAAATTTCATATAAACAAATGGGATTATAAAGTTCCGTTTGTATGTGGCGCCAGGAATCTTGGAGAAGCATTGAGAAGAATTGGCGAAGGTGCTGCAATGATAAGAACAAAAGGAGAAGCAGGTACAGGCAATATAATTGAAGCAGTTAAACATATGAGAGCAATAATGGGTGAAATGAGACGCGTAACCAGTATGGATAATGCAGAAATAATGACTTATGCAAAAGAAATCCAGGCTCCATATGAACTCGTTCTGATGGTCAAGGAAAAGGGTGGAAGGTTGCCTGTTGTCAATTTCGCAGCTGGTGGAGTAGCAACCCCTGCAGATGCTTCCTTGATGATGTTATTGGGAGCAGATGGAGTATTTGTTGGCTCTGGAATATTTAAAAGCAAGGATCCTGCAAAAATGGCTCAGGCAATAGTAAAAGCAGTAATGCATTACAATGATCCTGAGGAACTTGCAAAAATAAGTGAGAATGTAGGAACTCCGATGATCGGACTAGAAATAGAGAATCTTGAAATAAAACTTCAGGAACGTGGATGGTAAATGAAAAAATACCCTCCTCTTGGCATCCTGGCGATGCAGGGAGATATTCAAGAGCATCAAAAAATACTGTGGGATTTGGGGATTGAAACAATCTGGGTAAAAAAACCTGAAGATCTGAAAAAAGTGGAAGGGCTTTTTCTCCCAGGAGGAGAATCCTCTACAATGCTTCGCTTGCTTTCCTTTACAGGTCTTGATATAGCAATAAATGAAAGATGCCAAAAAAAAGACTTCCCCATGTTTGCAACTTGTGCAGGAACAATACTACTAGCCAGGGATGTCATTCCTGATCAGAGAAGCTTATCACTTCTTGATATAAAAATACAAAGAAATGCTTATGGAAGACAAGTTGAAAGTTTCGAAGTTCCCTTACAAATCGATGGTCTAGATGAATTATTTACAGGTATTTTCATCAGAGCTCCAAAAATCATAGAATTATATGGGGAAATTGAAATCTTGTCAACTTACAGAGAATCCCCTGTTTTTATAAGACAAGACAAGATATGGGGATTGACTTTTCATCCAGAGATTTCTCAAGATACAAGAATTCACAAGAAATTTCTTGAGTACTGGGATTAATCCTGTTTAGTATTTCTACCTTCAGTATTTTTGTTAGCTGGAGGAAATTCTCTTGTAAACTGGGTTTTTGAAGAAATAATTGGAAAATGAACTGTTATAATTACTTCCTCTTCCCCAATTTCCTTTATATGCCAGTCAGCTTCATACCATTTTAATACTATTTCAATTCTCTTTCTTATCTTTTCTGCCTGGATTCTTATTGTATCAGGTTTTGCACTTTCCCTTGTCAGCCTTAGCCTTTTCCCGTAAAAAGCAAAATTTATATATATCTTTGAATTATCGAAAGAAGTAGCTATCTGTCTTTCTCTTACATTTGTAAGAAGATAATTATCCAGGTAGTTTATAACCAAATCAATAAGAAAAATAATCTCTATAATCACTCCCTTGAAATGAGGCAGTTTCTCATCAAGTTTCAAATTAATATTTTTCTCACTCAACCAGTAACTGCAATGCTGTTCTATGATATTATTCAAGAAAAGCTTTTGTAATGATGATTTTCTTTCCTGTCTTGTGTTCCTGTCTATAATCTGTATAAACTCCTGAGTAGAAACATTCCTTTCTGAAACTGTAAGAAATGAATTATCGATAAGACCTAACTGTGCTTCCAGTCTTAACATTATCATCTCGAATCTCTTGAGATAATAACGATTCAGATCCTCGAAAAGCTCTCTTTCAATTAGTGAAACATATTCCTTTGTCTTTGATTGTTCAAGAAATTGTATATAAATACCGATAAGATTACCTTCAGGATCAATCAATGAAGAAGCATTCAATTCTACAACAATAGTCTTTCTGTCTTTTGAATGAACTGAGATGGAATTGCTGCTGAAAATCTTCTTCTGTCTTACAGTGGTAAGTAATTCTGCAACATTTCCCAATTCATCACTTGTGAATAGTTCTTCCACTGGATGTCCCTTTATTTCTTCAAAATTTCTGTAATTAAGAATCATTAACAAATGATGGGACATGCTTTGTATTCTTCCATGAATATCAAGAATAACAAAGGTTGGATTATCAAGATATCTAAAAATGGTCTTTAAAATTGCTTTATATAGATTCAACTCATCATTTGCATCAGTCAGGCAATTCTGTAATTCATGGCATGTTTGAAGATCTCTAGTCTGCAAATCATGCATTTCCTTCTTTCTTTCTTTTAAAAAGATATATGTCATACATAAAACAAAGAGCAACGATAATACAATAATAGAAGCTATATATATATGAATTGTCTTTGTAGATTCATTTATACTTCCGTAAGGAGAATTCAGTTCAATTACCCAGAAATCCTTCTTGTTTATCATAACTGATTGATATGCAATAATAAGGCTTTTACCCTTTCTCATCATAATATTGGTAGATCCTGACTTTCTGGAGAAAATTTCCTTGTAATATTCCTCTAGTTGGTCTGACTGGGTAGTCACTTCAAAACTCAGTCTATTACACCCTACAAAACTAGAATCTCTAGTATTGAAAATTATCTGCTTATTCTGATCGCTGATAAGGAAGTTGAGATCTCTGAAATAAATAGTCCACTTCTTCAGGGATTTCTCCATCTCTTCTCTATTCAGCAAAACAATCACAACACCCTGGTAAGCATGATCATTATATAAAGGTCTATATAAAACTAGTAACCAGTTTTTTGCATCTTGCTTTGTGTGATAGACATAATACTTCTCCATCTCTTTCCTGGCAAATCCAGTTTTTTCGATATCCTTCTGTAAGACAGATTTCAGCGTATCATCAATAGATGACGAAGTGTAGATTTCCTTGTTACTGCTATCCAGTATAAATACCTGTTTTATCAAATTGCAGGAAGTATAGCTATTCTTGTACTTGGATGCAAAAACGTGGATTTGATTGTTGCTTGCAGTAAAAATTGAATCTATCCTTTTATCAATCAGGGTAAAATCATCCTGAAGACTGAGTTCTATACCCTTTCCAAGATCTGCCAATTGACTTTGAATTCTCTCCGCTGCTTGTGAATTTATATCTTCATAGGTCATATAAAAGAAAATAATCATTATCATTATGAAGAAAATCAGAACCAACCATTTATATTGACTTTTCATGGCAGCAATGTCCTGTGGTTATCTTTCCCTGTTATATATCGGCTGCAAATTGGATAGACTTCCCTTACCTGATCAAGCATTTTTTCGGAAATCTCCCTAATATCCCACTGAGCATGCTTATCTATGCGGAGTCTTGAAAATGAAAAGAAATTCCTGAGATTGAATTTTATGAATACTTTTCTCTTATGGGCATTTGTTAAAATATAAGACGCTACATCATTTCCATAATTCGTTTTCAATTCTTCATAAACCTTTATAAGCTCTTCATTGATTCCTTTAATCTCATTTTCTAATCCTATTTGCGTAATGGTTTTAGGAATAGTCAGTCCCAGTGATGTTGAATATGGTTGCTTGATTAGAGTTGTGAGTCTATGCCTTTTAAGTTGTGCAAATGCAGTTGCTGAAATATTAACCTCAAAACCCAGTTCCAGTAGTTCAAACTGCTTTGGTGGATCCTGGTAATACTCCTGGAAATAAAAGCATTCCCTTATCAATTCTTCCTTCTGCTCCTCCTTCATTTTTCTAACAACAGCAAAAGATTTTTCTGCTGATAATCTGCCATGTTCCATAAGAAGGATTCCCAGCAATCTGTCCTCTCCATTTGGCGTGAAATAAACCAGCTTCACATCTTCATCATTCTTTTCCACTGTTTTTTTGCCATAAAGTTCTGCAATATCCTTGCAGTATTTGAAACTCTTTTCAAAATACCCGTGAGGTTCTACATATTTTATTATTGAAGGAGCGTAATCATATACTTCATCAAACAGGAATTTTCCCAGGGTTCTGACTTCTGATAGAGGACTTGATTGAAGTCTGCTTATAATCCTTTCAAGACTTCGTCCGTTTACAGAAAAACCAACCTGACTTCTTGTTGCAAGAGGAAGTATGTATCTTGAATCTTCCTGAGCAATGCATCTTCCCTTCTGCTTGTTTCCGAATTTCTCAACAAGCATGTTATTCGCTTTTTCATAGAAATTAAACAAAGTAGAAATCACATGAACATATTTCTTCCTTATCTCCTGATTCTCTATCTCAATTGGAATGCATATGTCAGGTGGAGAAAAGACAACATATCTTTGTGATTTTTCAGTAAAGCTGGCAATTCTGAAACTTTCAAGAGATTCCAGTGCAAGCCTTGATATCCTGCTTATATCAAAATTGAAATAAGCATGCTCTGCAACAGAACTATGACCATATTCATAGATTATTCTGGTATTTGAAGCACGTGAAGCAGATACATCTTCTTTTGCCTTGTCCCGTAATGTTCTTAGTTCATCACTACTCCTGCTTATCCTTGCATAAGCAGCTGTTATTATTTCTGGTGTCAAAGTTTCATTCTCCATGAACTTCTTAAGTTCATCAAGATCAACATTAAATCCAGATATCTCCACTTTTGGATAATAATCCTCAACCTTAGGTTGAAAAAAAAGCTCTTCCACTAATCCTTAATCCCCATTTGCGGAAACCAGATATTTATTTCCCTCTCTGCCTCAATAGCATCTCCTGATGCATGAACAAGATTATATATACATCTGCCCTCTGTTATGAGTGAAATTGGTGAATCAGAAGAATAATCCCCTCTTATTGTTCCTGGTAAAGCATTCAAGGGAATTGTATTACCAATAATCTTTCTTGCCTTGCTGCATGCAAAAGATCCTTCCCAGATACTTACAATCAAGGGACTTTCTAACATAAATTCTATTAACAGAACCCTTATCGCCATGCCAAGTTCAACAGGATCCTTTGTTCCAAACATCTCATTAATAGATGCAAGATATTGTTCAAATTGGTTTGTTTCCTTGAAAAAATCAAGTGTCTTTTCTCCAAGATTTGTAATCCACTTTATATCATCTGAATAATGCTTCTCCATGATTTCTCTGTCAGGATAAACAAGCTTGATTTCCTTAATCTCCAATCCAGATTTTTCAAATCTTGTTATAATTTCTCCCAGCAAGTTCCTTTTTATTGAATCAGGTTTGAATATAATCAATGTCTTTTCAACAAAGTCCTTCTCCATAAAAACCTTTCTTAAAATTTAGAAGCATTTCCAAATATTTGATTCTCAGGTCAAGTATTTATTGAATAAAACCGCCAATATAATCCAGTAGATTTCGAATTTTCAAGCTGGATTTTTCATTATTCTGTGAAGCCTGCCTTAGCATATGTTCACAAGTGGAGCAAAATGTGACTAGATATTCCGCTTCAGTTTCTATTGCCTCTTCAATCCTTGCTTCGGATATCTTTACAGATAGTTTCTCATTGCTAGCCATTAAACCGCCTCCCCCACCACAGCACATCGTATCAAGTCCATTATGTTTCATTTCGATCATAACTGCTCCTGTTTTTTCCAGAATCATCCTTGGTTCTTCAATTATCTTCAGACTTCTTGACAAATGACAAGGATCATGCCAGGTAATTCTTGATGTTTTTTGAGTGAAATTCAACTTATCGAGATTTCTATATATAATTGATATTATATGACTGGCTTTTACATCATAATAATTGTTGAGAGTCATTGTGCAAGTTGGACAGAAGGTTATAACAGAACGATTATCAATAATTTTTAAAAGCTTTTCCTTTTGTTTGAAAAAATCCTCCATATTACCCAGGGCTATGAATGGATATCCACAACATATTTCTCTTGTTAAGAATGTTTCCATACCTAGGTACTTGAGGATCTTTTTACCTGCATTCAGTTCCTTCTTTCTGAGAATATATCTGCATCCAAGATAAAGCAAGAATTCTTTCTGTTTTTCTTCAATTACTTGCAGCTCTTCAGCATACAAGTTACCTGTCATTTTTATGTTATTGAATATAATATCTGATGCTTCAGATTTATAACCTTTCTTTCTATTCTCTTCCCTGGCTTTCTGGATAAGCAAAGGAGCATTTATTTTTGATGGGCATTTCTCAGAGCACGCAAAACAGAGAGTGCAATCATAAAATCTGCTTGCATAATCCTGTTTTTCTTTATCAGATTCTGCCATTTTCTGGTACCTTTGACATATTATCTGTCCCCTTGGCGAAATACTTTCCAGCAAAGTAAGCTTATATGCAGGACATACTTCCTTGCAAAAACCGCACATGACACAAGAATCAGATTCAATTTCTGTTTCTTCTCTTTCGTCATCCCTGAATAAATACCTTATTGAAGGTTCAAATTTCCTTTCATCAAGGAATTTGTTTGGATTCAATATATTATAAGGATCAAATGTTTTCTTGATGTCTCTCATTAATTTAACTGCAGTATTGTTTTTATCTATGAATTCCTGTTTCGAATATCCTACTCCATGCTCTCCTGATATCAATCCATTCATTTCTCTTATCCAAACATATATCTTTCTTGCCAGATTCGAGCATTCTTTCCATGAATTCTCATTTGATGGATTGAACAGGAAGCGTGTATGAAGATTTCCGTCAGCAGCATGTCCATAAATAGCGATTCTCATATCATGCAAATCATTTGAAGCAGCATGGATTTTTGATATAAATTCAGGTATTACAGCAGGAGGTATGGACAAGTCATCAGCAAGCATGACAGCAGAATATCCTCTTTTATATCTTGACAAGGAAGGAATAAGTGATTTGCGAACTGAATAAAGATAGTCAATCTCCTTTTCTTCAGTTGTATATTCAAGATCAATAGGATTTCGCTTTTCTATAATGCTTTTCAAGATTTCAATATCGTTTTTCATACTTTCCCTGCACCCATCCAATGGGATGAATAACATAGCAGTAGCGTTTTGAGTATTGAAATTGATTGAGTTTTTCAGTGCATCAAGACAAACTTTATCAAGTAACTCAATACCAACAGGTGTGATGCCAGAAGCTATTATTTCAGCAATAGTCACTCCAGCATCATCAAGTTCAGAGAACATGCATCTCAGTAATCCTCTGCTCTTGCTTGCCGGGACAATCTTTAATGTAATAGAAGTAATCAGCCCTAAACTTCCCTCACTACCGACAAGAAATCGTGATAATTGATATGAACTTGCATCTTTGAGAACAGCTCCACCAGTTTCAATTTTTTCAGCAGTTCCAGTAAAAAAAGTCATGCCAAGAACATAATCTCTTGTTGCCCCATATTTAAATGAATTTATCCCAGAAGCATTTACCGCAACCATTCCTCCAATTGTTGCTACTGATGATGAACCTGGACAAGGTGGAAAAGAGAAACCATACTCCAGCAATTTCGTGTTTAAATCCTCATATATCACTCCTGGTTGTACTATCGCATATCTATTCTCAGGAGATATTTTAATTATATTGTTCATGAGGGAGAAATCCACCATTATGCAATCAGGAATTGCTGTACATTGACCACAAAGTGATGTACCTGCACCTCTTGCAACAATGGGAATTCTGTTCGCAATAGAAAAGAGTAATGTATTACTTACTTCAGTATCGTTTACAGGTTTTACGATAACTGAAGGTTTTCCAAAATATACACTCGCATCATTGCAATATGCAGTTATCTCCCTTATATCGAAAAAAATCCTGTCTTTGGGAAATATCTCTTCCAGTCTTTCCATCACATCAATTTCCAATCCGTATCAAAAAGGGAATTTAAGTTCCTTGTTTAAATCTGATGAGATTGTTACCCTCCATTCTCTTCCTGGTGATGGATAATCCTCATAATCCCATTGCTTTTTGTCAAAGATATTATAAATACCGAAGCCAAATGATATTTTTCTTGCATCCAGGAAGAATTCGGAATCATATAAAATCTTGTCGGGTAATGTTTTTCCAGAATAAGGATTTGCAAAAACCTTGCTTTTATATCTGATTTTGGGGCTTAAAAAAAGAACTTTCTTTCCTATCCGAAAACCAGCAGAACTTACTATTTCTGGAGTATAAATAGAATAGGAGATACTCTCTTCGTCATCTATAATTGTTTTACATAAATTACTGATATTCTCGAAGCTTAGCCAGTCTTTTATTATATCCATATTCAAATTTATATTGACTCCATAATTATATGTTTCTGATAGATTTACGGGTTTCCATTTACCGCTTTTTCCATCAGGCAACCATCTTATTTCATTTTTAGCTGCATTGAAATAAGGAGAGATTCCAAGATCAATCCTGTTTTGGAACATGGAGAATTCATTATTCTGTATGAAATTCCATGCGTATTCAGGCTGCAAGTCTTTGTTTCCCTCAGACATATTATCACTTGGCCAATAAAGATCAGACAGATTTGGATATGCAAAAGATCTTGAGATTTTTAGATTGTTTTTCATATGCTTGTTTTCCAATCCAAAGCTTAATGATGGAGCAACAACAGGTTTCATGCTTTCCTGTTTATCCAGTCTGCAGTAGAAATCCATCAGGAAACTCCTTTTATCATAGGCAATTCCACTAAAAATTGCTCCCGAATAAACAGTTTCCTTGTCTATATCTTTAGCATTTATCCATGTGTTCGAACCATCTATTCCACTATTGATACTGAAAAATGGGGAAAGCCTGAATTTATTCTGAATATTGCATCCAGTTATGTTCAAAATCCTTGTTATGTCAATCAAGTAACCATCATGATTAGAATACATGAATTTCTTGTTCTGGAAATAAATAGTTGACTTAAGAATATTCCCTTTGCTTTCCCTTGTTATCAATCTTGCATTTCCGAAATGCCACCAGTCTTCCATATAGGAAGTCGGATTCGCATTACTGTAAGTTCCTGGATTTCCTCTTTTCAGATGAGAGTAGCCATAAAGTATTTCCAGTTCATCAAGTGCATCTGGATATAATATGTTTTCAGCAATCAAACCTTGATTCCTTAAATAATTATTATTCATTCTTCTTGTTTCCCCAAAAAAATCTTCATAATCATAATCATTCTTAGAACTTCGGTAATAAGGTTTAAGGGAAAAAAACCATTTGTCAGTAATAAATTGCGAAACATTGATTCTGGGATGTAAATAGCCATAACTTCCTACTGTCATTGCAATTGAAACTGTTTTTTCCTTCTTTTCAGAAGGGATTATATTAAGAACACCTGCAGAAGCTGATTGACCATACCATTCTGACAAACCTCCACAAGTAAGTTCTATTTTATCAAAAGAACTCAAATCAAGCAATGAAATATCAAAACCTCCGAAAACTGGATCATTCACTGGAATATCATTCAGAAGTACAAGTGCTTGTCTGCTTTTCGAATTATTTATATGAATAGTTGAGACACTACCTTCAGCATAGTATGACTGGAAATTGATTCCAGGAAAATTTTCAAGTATTATTCCTGCATCAGTTGACTGAATTTTTTTGATATCATCTTTATCAAGAACATAGGATTTTAGTGGTTTATTGTTTGATAATGAAGGCTTGACTCTTGACGTAACATACTCATAAATTCTTTTTTGTTTAAAGGAATTTAAAAACAAAGTACTAATTCCAGCATTGCAATGAAATGTCCCTTTTTCATAATTTTCCTTCATGATTGTAATAGATATCTTGTTTTGATTATTCTTATAAAGAAAATAGCCCTTGCCATCTGTTCTGCCAATAATATTATCTTGAAAAAGGATATAAGCATTTTCTATAGGTTTTCCATTGCTTTTATCAACTACTATGATCACGAAATCATTTGCTGTGAGTAGCGTAGCAAGAAGAAAATTAATCAATATGGTTATTTTCATTCCTTGCATTCCTTCAGAATATTCTTGAAATCAACTAGTATTTCACCAATTCTAGGACTTGGAAGACCATAATATGAATCAGTAAGGATGAAAATATTACCTTTCTTTACTGCATTTATATCAGGAATGTCTTTCCAGACGTTTTTTACTACCTCAATCTTCCGCGTACTTATGTCTTCATCTGGATGAAGCTCAATTATTACATCAGGATTCATATTAATAAGGATTTCTTTTGACAGGGGACCGCTTGAATGAGGTTTATCTCCAAATATACTCTCTCCACCTGCCAGGAATATTAATTCTTCGAGAAATCCTTTGTATTCTGTTACAAATACATTGTTCAAGGAATCTATTTCACGACTTACAACAATTAATACTTTCAGTCTATGAGTATTTATTACAGAATTCTTCTTTATAAAAATATCAAGTGAATCCGACAGGAATTCTCCTCTTTTTGTTCTTCCAGTAATCTTTGAAAGTGTTTTTATTGCATCAAAAACATCTTCTATTCTCATCTGTTTAATTATTACTGTCTTGATGCCAAGATTTTCAAGTTTTGATTTCAAAGAGACCTGATAGTTGCTAAGCAATACATGGGAAGGTTTCATTGAGGCTATTACTTCCAGGTTGGGAGACAAGCCACCAGATATTTTTGATTTTTCCTTTCTCCATGCTTCAGGATATTTGCAATATTCAGTAATTGCTATAATCTCTTTATCCAGACCAAGGAAATAGCAGGTGAGTGTTAGAGAAGGAACTAAGCTTATAATCCTGATATCCTGTGTTTCTGCTTGTCTGGTTTTGCAGGATAACATGATTAAAAAGAAAATAATTAAAAATCTTTTCATTACACTCTTTTATCGGACAAAAGAGAGTAACAAGATTTTATTCCCTTTCACCCGAAGGATAGCAAATTCATTTCAGGAAGGTATTCTGGCTTTCAGATCATTCTTACATATGCGCCTTCCAGGAATTCCCGTGGCATATATGCATATGTTCGTCCCTGATTACAGCAGCGGGGACTGCTCCTGCTTTTACAGGATTCCCTTCCATTAAATGCAATACCTGCCTTTAATTCCTTTTAAATATAGTCAAGAAAATTTTCTCTCAATATTACTTTTGCACATTTAAGAATAATACAATATCAGAATTACTTTTTCAATTCTCTTTGCTTATCTTTGCATAAAGATTAGAAAGGTTTTCAATAAAAATCTTGACAAGGATGCATAGCAAAAAAGTTAACTCCATGCATTCTTTAAAAGGATAAATAGCTTAATGAAAAAACTATATGTTGCTTTTCTATGGCACATGCATCAACCATATTATAAAAATCTTAACACAAATGAATATACAATGCCATGGGTAAGGCTTCACAGCTGCAAAGGCTACTATGATATACCTTCCCTGGTGTCCCACTTCAATAAAACCAATATTTCGATAAATCTTGTTCCCTCATTGATATCCCAAATAAAAGACTATGCAAAAAATGATGTAAAAGAGAAATACCTTTCTTTATCTCAGAAACCTGCTGCAGAACTATCGATAGAGGAAAAGATACTCATTTTGCGAAAATTCTTCATGGCGAATCCTCAGACAATGATTTCAAAATATCCGAGATATGATGAATTATTCAAGAAAAGAGGTGCTACTCTTGATAATATTAATCCGACTTTCATTCTTGGTTCATTTACTGAGCAGGATTTCAGGGATTTGCAGATCTGGTTCAATTTGGCATGGTTTGGATTCGAGTTTGTCAAGAAAGATGATATCCTGAGGGAATTGATACAGAAAGGACGTTCATTCAGCGAAAATGACAAATCCATTGTCCTTGCAAAGCAGCAACAGTGCATAAAGGAATTGCTACCTCTTTACAAAAAACTCCTTAAAGCAAAAAAAATAGAGATAACAGGTTCTCCTTTTTATCATCCAATCATTCCATTAATAATTAATAACAGAAATGCCCTTGAATCTCAACCATTTCTTACAATTCCTGATTCTCCTTTCAGTGCATATGAAGATGCTGAAAAGCAGATAAAAATGGGTAAAGATGCTTTCCACGAGAATTTTGGAGAAAATCCACATGGTTTCTGGCCTCCAGAAGGAGGTGTCTGTCCAGAGATGATATCAATTCTATCTAATAATGGATACAATTGGATGGCGGCAGATGAGGAAATCCTCTATAACAGTTCGGACGGATTCAGGAACAAAGGAGATATTCTTTATAGACCATATATTTATGAAAATGAAGATTACGGTAGAATATACATTTTTTTCAGAGACAAGTTCCTGTCTGATTCTATGGGATTTAAATATGCCAGGAATACTGCAGAAACAAGTCTTGAAGATTTCTTTTATCACATGCAGAATATTCATGAATATACAAAAAACTTTGATTATCAACCAATAGTTTCAATTATGCTGGATGGAGAAAATCCATGGGAAGCTTTCAATGATGGAGGAGAAGCTTTTCTGAATGGTCTTTATAGGATAATTGAAGAAACCTCATTTCTTGAAACAATAACTTTCAGCGAATATTTAGAAAAGCACTCGGAAAGTGCCACCAGTCTTGGCAAATTATACAGAGGATCATGGATAAATCATAATTTCGAGATATGGATAGGAAAATCCGAGGAAAATAATGCATGGAATCTTTTAAGCAGGGCAAGAAATTTCCTTGTCAACTATGAATACAACCATCCCGAGCTTCTTGAATCTCAGTTAAGGAAAGCCTGGGATGCACTATATATTGCAGAAGGAAGTGATTGGTTCTGGTGGTATGATGATGACTTTTCTACTGAGAACGATCTTGAATTTGACTACCTGTTCAGGCAGCATTTGAAAACGGTTTATACAAGTGTTAATGCATTACCACCAGCAGAGTTAGGTAAACCAATCTGCAAATCATTACATACCATTTCATCACAGGATCCAGTTGGTTTTATAGATCCTGTTATTGATGGAAAGCAAACCAATTTCTATGAATGGGAGTTAGCTGGTTATATTATACCATCTTTCTATGGTCCAATGAAAAAACTGACACCTAATATCCTGAAAGAAGCTAGATTCGGCTTCAATAAAGAAAATCTGTTCTTCAGACTGGATTTCGAAAACAAGCAGGTTTTTGAAAAAAATTATATAGTAGATATTATTTTCCTGAAACCTTATAAAAAACGCATAATTTTCAAACTGATTAAAGGAGAACATCAGGAATTTTCTATAATGTCCCCTTTTGGTCATGATGAATACAGACTTGAAAGGAATTTCCCGAATCTTGCAATAGAAGATATAGTAGAAATAAAAACCTCATTTGATTCACTTGATATAAATCCAGAAGAAATTATATCATTTGCCATTCTGATAGTAAAGGACGGTGTTACAATTGAAAGGCTTCCTCTTGATGATTATATAAATTTCAAGTCACCTTCACTTGATTATGGAAGCTCTATGTGGACAGTATGAAAGAGAAAGAAGAAAAATTGAAAAAAATAGGGCAGAACAAGATTTCTGAAATTACTGAGAAGACAGAAAACCTGCTAGGGGCAGTAGAAAACTTGAAACCTCAGATTAATGAAATATCTTCACTGCTTCCTGAATTACTTGATGAGATAAGGAAAGCGGAGACAGAAGTAAAAATAATATTCCCAAAGATATCAAGATTACTAAATATAGTTGAGAAATCTTTGAACAATAGTATCAATCTGAAAAGCAAGCTAAGAAATAGTGATAAGGGAATGCTGAAAAATATCCCCAGAGTATTCTCAGAAGCAGCAGAAATAGTTGATAAGGACAAGGAGATATTGCAAAAAGATTTATCAAGTAATATTGCAGATAACGAACTCAAGGAAAAACTTGATATACTAGTTAACAGCAACAAGAAATATCAAAACCTGATTACGGAAATAAATAATCTCTTTATTATGAAGGAACTGGCAAATCAGGAAACAGTTAATAAACAGAACATATTGATTGAAGTGAAAAAAAGCCTTAACGAGATTTCGGAATTGCTTAAACAAATTCCAGCCAGGGAAAAAAGCATTACATATATCATA
Organism: Candidatus Coatesiibacteriota bacterium; assembly: GCA_016927185.1. Taxonomy (GTDB): domain Bacteria; phylum JAFGND01; class JAFGND01; order JAFGND01; family JAFGND01; genus JAFGND01. The sequence goes on along the minus strand of JAFGND010000060.1, from coordinate 26,573 downwards.
AAACCTGCCACTGAAACATACAACCAAGACAAGGTGGCAAAAAATCAAGACGAAAATCTGGAAAGTGCAAACAGGAAGCTACCAACAGAAGAAGCTAATAAAAACCAGAATGAGGAAACAAAAAAAATCATGGAAGTAATCCCTCCATATAGAAGCAAGAAGCAGACATCTGTTATTGATAAAGACAAAGTTCTTGAAAATCTACTTAATGATTTTTAAATCCAGAAGACGATTATAGAAATCCTCTGATAATTTCTCCCAGTTCAAAACAGTTTCAGCAATTATCCGTGCTCTTTCCCCTATTACTATCCATTCATCCCTGTTCTGCAGAAGGTCATTTATCTTTGAAGAGAAATCCTCTTCATTCGGTTTGGTTGCATAGCCAAGTCCATATTCATTTATATATTTACCTACATCTCCTACATCAGTTGCTACAATAGGTCTTCCTGCCGCAATATAATCACAAAACTTGTTGGGTAATCTTCCCCTATTACCAGTATTGTCCTCTTGTGGTAGCAAGAGAATGTCACAAATACCAAGATATGGTGAAAGATCATCGAATCTTATCTTGCCAGTGACAGTTATTCTGTTTTTGTATTGTGACTTTCTTATCTGGTTGTAGAGGAACTGGGAGTGAGGAGTAATCAATATAAGATGAATATCCTTGTCTTTTTTCAAAACATTATCAGCTGCATTAATGAGAAAAGGTATATCTGGATGATAATTGCCCAAAAAACCTAGTAATGTCTTGTTTACATTGAAACCAAGTTTTTTCCTGCAAATGTATTTATCCTCACAATTTACCTTTTTTATGTTTGCTCCAGATGGAAGAAGGTATAAATTCTCCTCTCTTATCCCTGCTTTCAAAGCTCTTTCCATAAGCTCGCTGCATATTGTTGTAACCATGTCAGCGTGTTTCAAAGGTATTGACTCCTCCCATTTCTCTTCAAAATTTTCAAGGATTGATTGAAGATAATGTCTGAGCAGTCTATATGGTTTGCCAGAAATCATGGATTTCCTTAACTCTGCATTTCTTGATAGTAGTCCATCCTTACCCCACCAATCGCACCAGTCTGCAATTAGAAACGCCTTGTTGCGTTTTTTTAGAAGCAGGGCTGGGATAATCACATTAGGCTTATGATCGAATGAGTAAATAATATCATATTTCTTGAATAAAACTACTGATAAACGCACCAGTATTTCAAGTAAGCCCCAACCTTCATCTTTTCCCATAAGCAAAGGAAGAGAAGGAGTGAAATAAGAAGTTGTATTACCGTTTACCTGTTTAACTGTTTTCAGTTTCTTGTCATTAGATACAGCCACGAAATCTATTGAATGACCTTTCCTGCTAAAAAAATCTGAGATAGCCATAGCCCTGAAATATGTTCCAAATTCCTGCACATTATGATTAAGAAACAGGATTTTCAATTTTGCCCACTCCCCCATAGATAATTATAAACCATAATTCCTCTGTAGATTCCTCTTACATAATTGTATGTTTCTGGAAAGGGAATTCTTTCAGAGAAAACATCCTCATCATATGGTTGTATATCCTTTTCCCATCTTTTCACCCTGCTTGAACCTGCATTATAACCAGCAAGACACTGCTCCAGTCTCCCGTTATGCTGTTTCAGTTTCCCACTCAGATAAATGCAGCCTAGTTTCAGATTGATTTCAGGTTTGTAAAGATCTGTATTGGATGAAAATTTTTGCAAATTTATTCTTTTTGCAATATATTCTGCAGTAGATGGCAATAATTGCATCAAACCCAGAGCTCCTGCTGATGATTTAGCCTTAGCATCAAACAAACTCTCCTGTCTAATTATTGCGAAAACAAGCAAAGGATTCAAGGAAGAAGCTTTAGATTGATTGTCTATTTCAATAGAAAATTGGCAAGGATAAATTATTCTTCTGTAGATATTATCTTCCTTTTTCAAAAAATTCCTGAATTCATAGGCAGATCTGCTTGCCAGGCGATATTTTCTCCTTATATGATAGGCTTCTGCCTGAGAGAAATAGACTGACTTCTTGTTTGCATTATCACAGTAAAGAAGGATATTGGAGAAAACCTGTGCTTCATCAGGAGGACATGCCAGGTAAACCCAATAAAGAAACCTGTATTCAAGTCTCTTATCTTCATGCAGATTTTTATATCCTAGAAGTTCATTCCTTTCTTCGAGTTTTATCCCCCTGAGTGTTGTTTTGATTTCTTTCCCATTCAAAATCTCATATGATCTGTATCCATAATAACTATATGGAGCTATATCTATTGCCTTTCTGAAAAACTCCCTGTATTCGCTCTTTTCAGTCATGGCTAGCTTTCCAAGCCAGAAAAATGATCCTGACTGGTTGATTTTCATTGAAATATCTGAATTCAGGAATTTCTTCAATCCTTGGTAGTCATTTTCCAAAAAGATCTGGGAAACATAGTATGACCATACCTGTTGAGCTTCTTTTGAATCTGGAAATCTCCTGAGAAAAAGTTCTGAGTATTTCCTCAAGTCTCTTAAATTATTCTCCTCCAAGGACATCTTGCACAGCCTGAACAGAGAGGATGAGGCATATGAAGACTCAGGATAATTATCAGCTAACTTCAGGGAATAACTTACATAATCCTTTATCTTACCCGTCCTATAGCTTGCCTTAGACAACATATAAAGTGCCTCTGCCAACAATTTCTTATCATTGCTTTTCTCATAGAAGATCTTCAGGAATTCTAGTGATTTTGAGAAATTGTTTTCAATATAGTAGCTTTTTCCAATATAGTAGTCTTTATCAGTTTCACTATTGAATTGCTGAATAATCTTTCTTCCATAATCAGCTGTTTTTTTGTTTTCACAAGCTATCTTTCCGATTTTTATCTTCTGTTTCTCTGTCAAATTATCTTCCTCAATAACAGATAGGAGAGACTGGATATCCTTACAATTTGAAACAAGAACCTCATTTATCTTCTTCTTTTCCTGTGAAGTGCCTATTATTTTATAATATCTTTGAAGTGTTATCTGATCTGATTTGGAAAGCAGGTCAGGCAAAAATTCTTTAGCGTTGTCAGGTTTGTCATTATCCAGATAATGCTTTGATAACATGCGTTTCATTTCCTGCTTGACTCTCTTATCATTAACCGATTTATACAGTTTCTCAGTAGTTTTTATTGCTCCTGATCTCAAATATGATTTTGCAAGCCAGTATGATAGAAGAGGATGTTTTTCTGGAGGAACAAGATATTCAAAGATGGATGCTGCCAAAGCTGGATTTTGCCTTATATTGAGTAATCCATATACAAAGGTTTCTATTGTGTCCCTTTTAGAATCCGGAATATTTCTCAAATAATTTAATGCACTATCATATTTTTCATTTGCAAGCAGTAGAGAAAGATATCTATACTTTACGAAAGAATCTGGTTTTTGATTAAGAGCTTTGTTAAGATATATTATTGCTGAATTATCATCACCATTGAATAAAGCTATTTCAGCTCTTGCAATAAATGAGTTGAATGAAGGCGATTCAGTTCCGTAAGTTTTTTCTGACAGAATATAATAACCTTCAACAAATAATGAATCTGCTTTTGTTTGAGGATAAAACTCCCACTTCTCCATTTTTTTCTCTGATTGAGGAGGAGGAGGATTGAATTTCTCCTTTCCTTTTAAAAAATTGCAGCTTACAGCCAGCAATAATAAAAAAATAAGATATCTGCTTTTCATATCATAAAAGCTGGTGATCGGAATTGAACCGATGACCTGCGCATTACGAGTGCGCTGCTCTGCCAGCTGAGCTACACCAGCAATTTCATTTCTTGTTTTTTGAAACTATTATCGAAGTATCTCTGGCTATCACTATTTCTTCATTTGTAGGAATTACCCAGACTTGAACACGTGAATCATCAGTAGTTACTGCTTTTTCTAATCCTCTCCATTCTCCCATTGCTGATGCCTTGAAATTCTTCTCTGGATCAATCTTTATTCCCAGGAACTCCAAACCAGAGCATGCCAACGCCCTTAGATAGAAAGCATTTTCCCCAATCCCGGCTGTATACACTACAGCATCAAGGCCTCCCATTGCTGCAGCATAAGCTCCTATATACTTTCTTATTCTGTAGGCAGTCACTTCCATAGCAAGCTTATGCACATGATCCCTTGTCCATTCACCATCATTATAAATGACTCTCATGTCAGATGATGCACCTTCTGAAAGAGCATAAAGTCCGCTATGCTTGTTAATCATGTTGTTAGCTTGCTGTATTGTTAAATCCTCTTTCTCCATCACATGAAGTAATATTGCAGGATCAATATCTCCACATCTTGTTCCCATAACAAGCCCTTCTACTGGAGTGAAGCCCATTGAGGTATCCACACTTTTTCCGCAATTTATTGCAGCTATCGATGAACCATTTCCAAGGTGGCAGGTTATTATCTTCAGTTCAATATAAGGTCTTCCCATACATGCAGCTACTCTGTCTGAGACATATCTATGACTTGTTCCATGAAATCCATATCTACGAACTCCATATTTCCTGTAGAGATTTTGAGGCAGTGCATAAGTATAAGCATAATCAGGCATAGTTTGATGAAAAGCTGTATCAAATACGCAACATTGAGGTGCTTGAGGAAGAAGCTTCATTGTAGCGAGAATGCCTTTTATATTTGGTGGATTATGAAGAGGAGCTAACCCACTGCAATCCTCCAGTGTCTTCATAACATCATCAGTTATAGCTACAGATCCTGAAAATTTTTCACCTCCATGAACAACTCTGTGTCCTACAGCATCTATTTCCGATTTTTCCCTTATTACACCATATTCACTGCTCAAAAGTATATCTATTACCATTTCTATTGCAACATTATGATCAAGTATTTCCTTTTCCACTGTGTAAGTAACATTATCATGTCTTTTATGAGACATCTCTGAATTATGAAGACCAATTTTCTCAACTAGTCCTTTTGCAAGAACTTTTTCCCCATCCATATCAATGAATTGATATTTAACAGAGGAACTTCCGCAATTTAATACCAATACCCTCATATATCCTCCTGATAATCTTTAACCGATTACTTGTTCGCCTTTTTCATTATAATTAAAGAAACCTTGTCTTGTTTTCCTTCCCAATGCTCCTTTATGTACTAGTTGCCTCAGTATTGGACATGGTTGAAAACGAGTATCACACAACTTGTGGAATAAATTCTCAGTCCAAAGCAATATTTCATCCAGTCCCAAATAGTCTGCGTAAGTAAGAGGACCGTATGGGATATTCAAGCCAAGTTTTATGCATTTGTCTATTGTCCTTCTTGATGCCTGATTTTCCATAACAAGAAAGAAGACTTCATTAAGAAAAGGAATTAAGGCTCTTGTAAGTATAAATCCAGGATAATCTGGAGCAACTATGGTATCTTTTCCAAGTTTTGCAATAAATTGACCAATCCTGTTCATTATTGTTTTATCGGTATGAAAAGCATTTGATACTTCAGCTACTTTTGTATTCATTACAGGGTAAATAAAATGAATTCCTATTATTCTTTCCTTATATTCTGCATTCTTTGATATGGTTGTAGGTCTAAGACTTGAAGTGTTGGAAGCAATTATCACTTCCTTTGGAAGAGTGCGATCAATCTCCTTTATTATATTCTGTTTTTTTTCAATTTCCTCAGTCGTAGATTCTATAACAAGCTCAGGTTTGAAACTTCTCAAATCATCCAGATAAGTAGTTCCTGCTATCTTTCCTGTTATTGCTTTTTTTTCTGAATTAGTTAATCCATATTTTTCCAGGTCATTTTCTATAAGGATATTAATTGCTTCTGTTGCTTCAAGCTGCTTTTCAGCATTTTTCTCAACAAACATTATCTCCAGACCCTTTTTTGCAACACAATAGGCAATCTGATGCCCTATTGTTCCAGCTCCTACAATTCCGACTTTATTTATTGGCATAATCGCTCCTTTTTTATCTTTTTTAAAACGGTTTGTTTGCAGTAACTCAGAAAGTAGGGCTTTTTTTGTCAAGGCTTGAAAAAGCTATATGATATTAAAACATGAAAAATACTAACTATGATATCAGTAATGTTCTAAATGTAATTTTCAGTTATAAATCATGATTGTTTTGTTTAAAATCATCATGGTTCTTTACGAATGTTCTTATTCCTGAAAAATCAATGAATGTCTTTCCCTTAAGATAGTTAGGAAAAGTGTAAATACCACTTACCTGAAGAAACATCCGCCCATGTTCATTTTCAGTATTCACTACTGGATTACTCAGGCAAAGCTGCAGATAGATTTTCTTTTTCTGGAGAAAATCAAGCAGGTTTCCAGATATTTTCTCATAGCTTTCCCTGCATTTGTAATGCAGGTAATTGCAATAAGTTCTCAAGTTCAAATCAATTATCTGTATGCTATTATATTCCTCATTAGTATTATCCATAAAACTAAGCCTGTATTCATCTTTTTGTTTTTTCTGATTTCTGCAATAAATAAATGAATTAACTTGCTTCACTCTAAGCATTCCTAACGATCTTCTGACAGTACCTTCAAGATAGTACTTGTTCTGGATTACTTTCTCTCCATAAATATTCTGGATATCTCTCCTTGAGATCATTTCCAGAAAATCACTGCATTGGTTTCTCTTCAAATTCCCTATATGGTAGAAATTCCTTGATGATTCAACCATGAAATTCTCAATGAAAGGTTCTTTATATTTTGGGAAATACCCTACGACATATACTATAGAGAAAGGTTTTAAAATATACTGGGCATTGTGCTGAAATTCTGTGAATTCCCATGGTTTATCATTCTTTGAAGGTTGTATGAACTTGCCTCTTATTGGCTGAAAACCTGAAAATCTGAATGTATTATTTGCCAATTTTGAAATATCAAGTACAATAATCTGGAGTTTCTTTAAGAATGACACATTTTCCTCTGGTCTAACTTTTTGCGATTATAGAAAGTAGTAAATTGCTGTCAAGAAATTTCCATATTTATATTGACAGAAATTACTATTCAAATTTACTATGAGTATTGAATGAAACTCAAGGTAGTTATTTTTCTTACTATTTTAACAAGCTTTTGCAGGGCTGATGAATTTTTTATTTCTGGGAGTGTTGACAAGACTCTCAGATATTGGAGAATATCTGATGGAAACTGCTTGAGAATACTTGATCATCCAAGCTTTGTAAGCCAGACAGTTTTTACTACAAACAATGAATATATTCTTACTGGAACTACAGCACCTGAGCAAGCTTTAAGATTATGGAACATTCGAACCGGTGAACTGCTTTATACTTTCTTCGGTCATCTAAGTTGTATCAATTGCATTGCAGTAACAAAAAACATTAAATATGCATATACTGCAAGCGGTGATAAGAGAATAGGTTACTGGGATATTGAAAACAGGACTTTGTTGAAGATGATAAAAGCCCACGAGAAGGGAATAATGAGCATTTGCCTTTCAAGGGACGAGACCAGATTGCTATCTTCATCTGGTGATCTGGATCAAAGCATTATAAAAATCTGGAAAGTACCTGAATTCATGTGCCTAAAGGTTATTTCTGGTCATAAATCAAATGTGTCTTCAGTAAGTTTCATGCCTGATCAGGAGCATATAATTACTTCAAGTTGGGATAAGACTATGAAATTATGGAGAATTTCTGATGGACAGTGTATAAGAACATTTACAGGGCATACTGATAGAATAAACAAAGCTGAGATCTCTCCAGCAGGGGATTATGTTATTTCAGCTAGCAGCGATTGCACCCTGAAAATGTGGAATATAGAAGACGGTACTGTCATAAGAACTTTCACTGGGCATGAAGGCAGTGTCTCCTCTCTATCTATATCATCAGATGGAAGTTATTTTGCTTCGGCGAGTTATGATGGCACGATAAAATACTGGAACATCAATAATGACAGATCAATAAGAACCTTTTGGGGACATTCAAGAGAAATAAATGATGTTGATATGGATATTGGAAATACTTCATTTGAAACACAATATAAAACTGACATCAAACCAATTGGTTTAAAGATATTCCCCAATCCATTCTCGGATGTTCTGAATATTAATTCAGATGGGGAAAAGAAGGTGTTTGATATTACAGGGAAACTATTTGCAGAACTTGGAAAAGGAAACAGAAAATTAAACACCAGTTCATGGAAAAAAGGCTTGTATTTTATCAAGACTTGCAATAGCTCCTTCAGAGCAGTAAAGTTATGATAAAATAATCCACCAAAATTCTTGATAAATAAACAAGGCGTTTTAACCCTGTTTTTGGCTTAACTATGAAATTTTTACGTTTATCCCTAATACTTTCTCTGCTGGTATATATGGTAAATATTGTTTCTACAAAAGGATTTACCTATATAAATCTTGATTTCAATCAATTGTCTATTGGAGTTTTCCATGAAAAAGCAAGTCTGGTTTTATTGCTGCAAATTTTTTTCCTTCTTGTTTACTTCATCATCAGTTTTCTGATCCTTCATCTGGCAGACAAATCTAAAAAAATGCTTAGCCCAGTTTTCAGAAAAAATTCTAAAAGCAATTATGTAGGCATTTTTTGTGCTCTTTGCTTTTTTTTCTTCTTGCTTATGCACTCAATGAGTACTTATCCTGCATTATTTACAGAGATACTCAGAAAATTCCTTATCAGCAATCTGATGATAAAAATAGCAACATCAATCTTTCCGATAATTTGGCTTTTACCTGTTTTTCTTATCATCATCGTCTTAATTGTACCATTATTAAAATATCTGATTTCAAAAAAATACCTGCCTGAATTGATTATAATACTGATAATGTTTATGTTTTACAATAAGATAGAAAAATTGCATTCTCCAAATGATTCTAATCTTCTGTTTATTGTAAGCGATTCCCTTAGGGGAGATTATATAAATGGCGAGAATTGCCCATTCATCAATAAACTTAAAGAAAGAGGAATTTTCATAAAGAACCTGAGAATTTCAATAGCAAGAACTGAGCCTAGTTGGGCATCTATACTTACAGGTAAGCATGTACAGAAGCATGGAATAAGACATATGTTTACTGATAAAAAACAGCATAAGAAACTCAAGGATAATTTGCTAATGGATTTAGCTGAAAAAGGATATATCACATCAGTTTTTGGTGATTTCTGTACTGAAAATTTCAAAAAAACTGATTTCGGAATAAATGTTCTTGATACGCCTAAGTTGAATTATACTAACATGTTATATCTTCTGAATCTCAAGATGCATCCCTCTATCATCTCTTTGCTTACTCTACCTTTTCTTGAAACCTTTGATTCTCCTTTAAGTCTAGAGCCTAATTATATGAATGTCAACAATATAACCCACAAATTTAAGTCTTTTCTTGATAATAATTCGAAACCATTTGCATCAATAATTCATTATCCGACAACGCATTTTCCTTATGCAGTACCTTATCCATATTATAAAAACAAAAAAAATCCTTTAAGGAATAAATATGCAAAGGAAGACAATCTTTATGATACTCGGAAGCCATCAGAAAATGATATAGAGCAAATCAGGTTTCTCTATTCATCGGGAGTAAGACTGTTTGACAAGCAGGTAGAGGATGTTTTCAGGGATCTGAAAAGCAGAAATATATTAGAAAATACTTATATAATAATAATGGGGGATCATGGAGATAATTTGTATGATGACATGGAAAGTTTTGGTCATGGTGACGAATTATTTGGAGTCTCTAATCTGACTCCATGCATAATAACAGGAAAAAACATCAGTAAAATGGAATTTAAGTCTGATGAAATAATAAGGGACATTGATTTAAGGGCAACTGTATCTTCTTTAATGAATATCCAGCAGAAATCAGATGGCTTATCTTTTTGTGATACAATGATATATCAAAGCAATTCCAGCAAAAGAGAGATGTATTACGAAACTGGCATTTGGTTTACAGACAAGGATAATACAAGCTGGCAGAGGAGTAGAATTAAATATCCAGAAATTATGGACATATGCAAAATAGACGAAAAGGGGGAATTCGTAATAAAGGAAGAATATTCTGATCTTGTAATTTCATCAAAACAAAGAGCTTATGAAGATGAAAGTGGAAAAATAGTCTATATGCCTAATCTATTTTCTACTAAATGGGCTTTCTTTAGAAAGGGTTCTCATGTAAACGAAATTGATAATACATTATATGTTGGAGAGATAGAGAACCTTAAAGCAAAATTGAAGAATTTCATTGAAATGTATGGAGAGGAATTTATCAATGAAAGGTTCTTTTATGATCCGGGTATCAATATAGATAAATCTGTTGTATATAACTTGTTTTTTATCAACAACTTGACGGACATAGCTAATATTTATTACAAAGGGAACATCCTTGCCTCTCATCCTGTTCTTGTAATGGATTATAAAACTATTATTAAAACACAAAAGTGGGACTTCAGTTTCGAAGTTCCAGTGAACAATGTCAGAAAAGTATCCCTATATGGGATTAAGGGTATAAAAGACATTTCATTTGAAGTATATTGCAATGGTGAAAAGACTGATGTTAATGACTTATTCGCAGGTCCTCAATACATAAGACCATTCAAATCAATGAATAATATCAATCTGGAAGAAAAAACAAAGTATCTTTATTGTACGAAGCCAGCCAGGATCAACAGCAAGATTTCTTTATATATTAACTGTATATCCCTCAACAACTTCCTGAACAGCTATATTGCAGAAAATATTCTTTTCAATTAATCATCTCTTCTGTAACCCAGCGCAGTAAGTTTGAATGGAGAAAGCACTTTTTCTACAATCTCTTTTCCAAGCTTGTTTTCCAAAAATTTTCTGAGGCTGATTTCCTCATCATCTGAAAACTCCCTGATAATTTCAGTTGCTTTTTCATAACCAATATAAGGAATGAATGCTGTTATAAGGGTAGGACTGCATTCGAAGTATTTCATGCAAAGATCCTCATTTGCAATTATCTTTGAAGTATAATCTTCCAGAATATCATCAGCATTTATCAGAAGATCAATTGTTTCCAGAATCGAATGAGCAAGAAGAGGCATAAATTCATTTATCTCCAGACTTCCTCTTGAAGCTGCTTCAGTTATAAGGAAATCATTTGATATTACTTTCAAGCCAATCTGCATGATCATTTCCGGAATAACTGGATTGACTTTCCCAGGCATTATTGAAGAACCAGCCTGTACCTGAGGTAACCTGATTTCATCTATCATGTTCATGAGCCTGAGATCATTAGATATTTTAATCAGGTTACTTGCATGAGTTTTCAGAATCCCTGAAACCTCTACAAAAGGATCTACATTAGAAGTTTCTCCCATCAAGTTGTCGGCTCTTGATATACCGAGATTGGTAACCTCCCTCAGTTTTTCAATTACAAGAAAAATATACTCCTGTGGAGCTGAAAGACCAGTTCCAACTGCAGTTCCACCAATATTGACTGTCCTCAAGCGTTCCTCACATTTGAATATCCTCCATCTATCCCTTGAAAAAGCTTCTGCAAATGCAGAAAACTCAGCTCCCATTGTTATTGGAACTGCTTCCTGCAATTCAGTTCTACCAATCTTGACTATATGTGCAAATTCCTTTTCCTTCTTCTGGAAAACATTCTGTAAATCAGCAATCTTCTTGCTCAACTCCCTGAAACCATATATACAGGCGATTTTCAAGGCAGTCGGATATACATCGTTGGTTGATTGATGGAGATTTACATGTTCAAGAGGGTTTACAACAGCATACTCCCCTTTCCTGAAACCAAGTATTTCATTAGCTCTGTTTGCAATTACTTCGTTGACATTCATGTTAGTAGATGTTCCAGCTCCTCCCTGAAATGCATCAACTGGAAACTGATCGTCAAAATTACCATCCAGTATTTCATCAATAGCCAGTTCTAGTGCCTTGAATGTCTTTTCTTCAATGAAACTGTAATAAAAATTAGTTAACAGACATGCTTTCTTAACCAAGACAATTGCATGAATCAATCTTTTGCTTACCTGAATTGAAGATACCTTGAAATTAAAAATAGCTCTTTGAGTATGAATTCCCCAATAAACATTTTCATCAATCTGAAGTTCACCTATCAAGTCTTTTTCAGTTCTCAAGAATAATACCTCTCTTTATAAAAAAGGGCGTATATAAAAACGCCCTTTCTGTTAACAATACTGTAAATCTATTTATGAGGAATAGAAGTCCCTCTTTTAGTATACTTGGTATGAAGAAGATGATGCGATTTATGTCCAAGTGGTTTTTCCAGGAAAGCCTGGTAAAGTTTCTTGATAGATTCATTTTCATGGGACTGTCGTTTTGTCTGCACTTTGCAATCATCTCTATACAGAGCTTCTGATCTCAATCTTCTTATCTCATTTGTTGTAGGAATTGGTTGACCTCCACCTGCAATACAACCACCAGGGCAAGTCATTATCTCTATGAAATGATAATCTGCTTCTCCATCTCTTACTTTTTCGAGAATTTTTCTTGCATTAGCAAGCCCATGTGCTACTGCTACTCTCACTTCCCCAAGGTTTGGAACATTTACCTTTGCTTCCTTGACACCTTCCAATCCTCTTACTGGAGTGATGTTAAGATCAGGCAAATTCTCTCCGGTAACAACTGCATAAACAGTTCTTAATGCAGCTTCCATAACACCTCCTGTTGCACCGAAGATAGTACCTGCACCAGTATATTCACCCATAGGGGCATCATAATCCTCGTCAGGAAGATTTACAAAATCAATTCCGGCTTCTTTTATCATTCTACCCAGTTCTCTTGTAGTCAAGACATAATCAACATCTTTGAAACCGCTGTCTGACATTTCATCCCTTTGGCATTCAAATTTCTTGGCTGTACAAGGCATTATTGATACTACAATAATATCTTTGGGATCAATCTTGGCAAATTCAGCATAATATGTCTTTGCTAGTGCACCGAACATCTGCTGTGGAGATTTGCAGGTTGAAACATTTTCAAGAAGATCCGGGAAAAAATGCTCAATGAATTTAATCCAGCCAGGGCTGCAGCTTGTCGTCATTGGAAGTTTCCCGCCAGTTTTTACTCTTTCAATAAGCTCATGCCCTTCTTCAATTATAGTTAAATCCGCAGCAAAATTAGTATCGAATATCTTATCAAATCCCAACCTTCTTAATGCTGCAATCATTTTGCCGGTTACCAGTGTTCCTGGGGGCATTCCGAATTCTTCCCCTAGTGAAGCTCTGATTGCTGGTGCTTCCTGAACAACAACATGTTTTGTTGGGTCCTGAAGAACTTTCCAGACTTCCTCAACATCGTCTTTTTCATGTAATGCTCCAACTGGACAAGCCATGATGCATTGACCACAAGCAACACAGTTTGTCTGAAATAATGGTAAACTGAATGTAGGTACAACTCCAAGTTCAAATCCCCTGCCCTCCATTCCAAGAGCGTTAACTGACTGGATATTGGCACAAACTGTTACACATCTTCCGCATTTTATGCATTTTCTTTGATCCCTGACAATAGAGGGACTGGATAAATCTATTGCTAATTCTAATTCCTCTTTTCTGTCATCAATGAATTTTGCAGTTTTTTCAAGCTTTGGTTCTTTTATTCCGACTATTTCTGCTACTCTCTGCAATTCGCAATTATTGTTTCTGACACAATAGTTGCAGTCATCAACATGATCTGACAATAGAAGTTCAACTATCATTCTCCTTGCATCCCTGACATTCTTTGTGTTAGTTCTTACAATCATTCCTTCTCTTACAGGAAAGACACATGAAGCAACGAAGTTCTTTGAACCTTCCACTTCAACAATACAAACCCTGCATGCTCCAGGAGTATGACCAATCTCCTTTGAAGCACATAACGTAGGAATGTTTACTCCTATTGTTTTTGCAGCATCAAGAATTGTTGTCCCTTCTTCAACCTGAACCTTAACATTATCAATTGTTAAGTTAACAACAGCCATCTCTACTCCTTTCGGTTTGAGCCCAAGTTAGGTTTAATTCTTGAAATCGTTTGTTTATATAACACATTTTATGTCAAACCAAATCTGAATGATTTTTGAATTGAGAAAAACTACTCAATAAAACAGTCTTGAGAAGTAATAAGTTGACAAAATCACTACCGGGTTTGTGGTGCTCTCCTCAATGAATTATTCTCTTGAGGAAATATTCTCTGAGCAGGGCTTGTTATCAAGAAATCTTGAAGGATATGAATTCAGACCTCAGCAATTAAGCATGTCACTTCTTGTTGAAAAAGCAATCATAGAAAACAGATATGCAATGGTTGAAGCAGGCACAGGAGTAGGGAAGACATTTGCATATATAATTCCTTATCTGCTTCAAAAGAAAAAAGTCATAATCAGCACAGCCACCAAGAATCTTCAGGGACAGCTTATACATAAGGATCTCCCTTTCCTCCAAAAAATGTGGTCAATACCTTTTTCTTACATGATGTTGAAGGGAAGGCAGAATTACATATGCCTTGAAAAATTCGATAATATCTACGTTAATCTTGGCTTCAGGCTTGATTGGGATGACAGACTTCAACCTCAAGTAGACAAGATAAGCAAATGGCTCAAGAAAACTGACACAGGAGATCTTGATGAGCTTGATTTCATATTGAATGGTGATATAAAAGAGGAAGTTTCGAGCAACAGAATGCTCTGCTATGGTCATAAATGCCCAAGTTCAAAGGATTGTTTTATCCAGAAAGCCCGTAGAAGAGCAATGACATCTGATATTCTTGTGGTAAATCATCATCTTCTCTTTGCCGAGTTAGCAATGTTATCAAGAAATGACACTTCAAACATACCTGCACATTCCTGTATAGTCTTTGACGAAGCTCATACTCTTGAAGAAGTTGCAACCCAGTATTTCGGTTACATCTTCGGTAATTTCCAGATCAATATGCTTTTAAGAGGAATAAGAAGTGCATTAAGAGACGAAAGAATAAAATGCGAGAACAGCTCAAAACTGGAAAGAATGATATCAATGATAATTGATCATAAATTCTGGAAAATTTTCGAAATAGATGGACTGTTTTCACTGGAGTTTGGGGAAGGCAAGGAGATTCTCTCAAGACCAGAAACACTTGAATTAATCAATCTTTTGAATAATTTCAAGAACAATCTTATTGAAAGTGAGGGAGCAGAGGATTTCGCAGCTGAAATCATGGAATTTCTAGCGAATTTCGACTTCATCATGGCACAGAAGAATACTAAAGATTTCTGCTATCTGAAATACAAAAACAAGGATATTATAGAATTTCAGGCATTACCACTGGATGTAAGTGACTTGATGGCTGAGGGAATATTCAAGAATTTCAGTAACATAATTCTCACTTCAGCGACTCTCACTGTGAACAAAAGTTTCGATTATCTTAAGAACAAGACAGGTTTTGCAACATCTGAGGATATGGAACTTATCAGCACAAGTCCATTCGATTTCGAAACTAGTGGTATTCTCTATGTTCCAAGACAATTTGCTGAACCCAATTCAGAAGAATTTCCCCAGAATGTTGCTCTTGAAATGGAAGTCATAATAAGAGCTTCAAAAGGAAGTGCACTCTGTCTTTTTACTTCAATAAAGAACATGAACGAGGTATATGAAATACTTAAAAAGAAAAAACTGCCTTATAATCTATTGATGCAGGGAGAATCATCAAGAGACATTCTGATTGACAAATTCAGGAAGGACGAAACATCAGTATTATTTGGTGTCAGCAGTTTCTGGCAGGGAATTGATGTCATTGGCCCTTCATTGAAAGCAGTAATCATTGACAAATTGCCTTTCCCCTCTCCAGGGGATCCTTTGGTTGATGCAAAAACAAAGAGACTTGAATCACTTGGCAAAAACTGGTTCAAAGACTATTCCCTTCCACAGGCAATAATGCTTCTAAGGCAGGGAGTTGGAAGGCTCATTAGGTCAACAAGTGATTGGGGAATTGTTGCAATATTGGATTATAGAATTAACAGCAAATTTTATGGTAAGCAAATACTTGACAGTTTACCCGCGTTCAGGAAAACAGGTGACTTATCAGAAGTAATAAGATTTCTTCAGGAAAAAGAGGAAGAAAAATGATACGCAAAATGTGTAAAAGCAAGATCCATACCGCCATTATAACAGATAAAAACCTGTTCTATCAAGGCAGCTTGGGTTTGGGAGAGGATCTACTGAAAGCAGCAGATATAATAGAAGGCGAGATGATCCTGGTTCTGAATCTGAATAACGGTAACAGGTTCGAAACATATGCCATAGCAGAGAGCCCTGGAAAAATAGTACTGAATGGTGCAGCAGCAAGACTGGGAGAAATAGGTGATGAGGTTATAATCCTTTCATGGTCTTATCTTAATGACCAGGAAATTCAAGACTATAACATGAAGAATATACTTCTGGATGGTAATAACAGAATAAAAAAATATATCACTAGTGAATAAGGAACTCATTATCCTGATACTTGCAGCAGGGCTGGGAAAAAGAATGCATAGCGACATTCCCAAAGTCCTCCATAGAATTCTTGACAAACCCATCCTGTACTATGTAATTGAAACTGCAAGAAACCTTTGTCCTGAAAAAGTCATTACAATAATTGGATATAAGGCGGATTTGATCCAGCAAGAATTCATGCATTATGATGACATCGCTTTTGTGTTGCAGGAAAAAATGCTTGGAACAGGTCATGCAGTAATGCAGACTGAGAATTTCTTGAGAGATTATGCTGGTAAGTTGCTTATATTATGCGGAGATACTCCCCTCTTGACAAAAGAAACATTAAGTGAATTCATAGAAAAAGCTAACGAAAGTCCTTTCAATCTGCTTTCTTTCAAACTTGAGAATCCTGAGGGATACGGCAGGATAATCAGGAATAATAAAGATGAGTTCATTGGAATTGTTGAAGAAAAGGATGCAAAAGACTATGAAAAGTCAATTAGGGAAGTTAATTCAGGAATCTATCTTGTAGAAAGCAATTTACTATTTTCATTGTTAAAAGATCTTGATAATAATAATGCCCAAAGTGAATTCTATCTGACTGATACGGTTTCAATTTACTTCAGAAAGGGAGGCAGACCTTTCGCATTTATTTCAAACGATCCTCTGCAATTTATAGGCATCAATACACCAGAGCAGTTGAAAAAAGCTGAAGAAATAATGAGAACGAGAAACTAGCATGTTTGACAGGATTTGGGCACCCTGGAGGAGTGAATATATAATGGATACTTGCAAGGAAGAAGGTTGTATTTTCTGCAACAGAATAGCCAGAAACAATGACAGGGAGGATTTTATCCTCTACAGAAATGAAAAGGGATTGATTATCATGAATATATATCCTTACTCAAATGGACACTTGATGATTGCTCCGTTGAAGCATATTTCTGATATTGCCTTGCTTAGTGATGATGAAAATCTCAGCCTGATTAGTCTTATAAAACTGTCGCAAGCAGCGCTTCTCAGGGCAATGAAACCTGATGGTTTCAATATAGGTTTGAATATCGGGAAAGCAGCTGGTGCAGGAGTGGAAGAGCATGTACACTGGCATATAGTTCCGAGATGGTTTGGAGATAGTAATTTCATGCATTCAGTAAGCAATTGCAGGATAATCCCCCAGTCCCTTGAAGAGACATATTTATTAATTCAAAATGAACTGATGAATATAATACCTGAAAAAAATGCCAGATGATATTCTCTATCCAAGAAGAAGCAAGACTGAAACCGTACTTCTCAAGAACATGGACAGGGCAATCTGGGATTATGATATGCTTGAGGAGAATGATAAAATTGTAGTCGGTATATCAGGTGGTATAGACAGTCTCGCTCTCCTTAATCTTCTTCACATTTATCCAGAGGCAAGTTTCGGATTCTTTATCAACCTCTTTCCAGTATATATTGATCTTGGGTTTGGCAATAATTCTATTGAAGAACTTGCTTCGTATATATGTAAACTTGGACTGGATTTAAAAATAATAAAAACGGATATCTCAACCAAAATATATGATAAAGATACTAGACAAAATCCATGCTACAAATGTGCAAGATTAAGGAAAAAGGTCATTTTCGAATATGCCGTTTCAATTGGTTGTTTTAAAGTTGCACTGGGACACAACAGGGATGATTTCCTGGATACTTTTCTCATGAACATGATATATTGCGGTGAACTTGCTACAATGAAACCAAAACAAGATTTTTTCAAAGGTTATATGACTATCATAAGACCGATGTTATACCTTGACAAGAAGCTTATCATGAAATATTCTTCTGAGAAGGAATATCCCTTTTTTACGAATAATTGCCCTGAATCCGTAATTTCAAAAAGGATAAAAATCAAGAATGCTGCAAGGGAGTTATTCGAGATTTCCCCTTCTGCAAAAAGAAACATGCTGAAAGCACTGCAAAGACCCAATATTGAATATTTGTTGAATACAGGTTTGAAGAGGAAGTAATAATCTAGCTCCCCTGACCATAATTCCATCCCCAGAAATCATACCAGAATTCGTCTATATGGGAAAATGGTTTCTGAAATGCAAACAGGATCTGATTTTGAATGAAAAGTTGATTCTTTGGTATATCCCACGATCTTCCAAAATAGACAATTATATTTTCAGGAGGTGGTGGATTGAAAATATTGGAAACAATTATTGGTGTTCCTATGGGAAGCTTGCTATATAAGAAAGCTGCATCAGCATGAGATAAGCGTACACATCCATGACTTGCGGGGCTTCCAAGTCTTTTTAAATATGATCTCCCCTCAAGGGCATGCATACCATAACCACCACTAAAAGGCATCCAGTAAAGCATCATTACTTCGAATTTCGAAGAGAAATGACTTTTCTCCTTTCCCTCAAGATGATACCTGCCAGGTGGTGTAGGATAACCGTCTGTTCCGCTAGAAATATTGGCTTTGTATATTACTTCTCCATCATCAAGAAGATATAATCTCTGCTCATTCAAAGTAATATAGACTTCATATGTATTATATGAAAAAACAAGATTAGCTGAAAAAACGAGCAGAAGAGGTATTAACACTTTCATTACTCACCATGATCAGTATAAGCATGTTAATTTGCAAGGTTTTTTGACTTACTTGTTCATAACCTAATCTATTCCAAAGACTTATTATTTCCTTCAAAGTTAGTTTTCATAAGGTTTTCGATTGCTCTTGACAGAAAACTGACTATTATTCAGTGAATGAACCAAAGTAAAGTTATCCACAAAAGGCAGGGATATCTCATGGGAGTAAAAGAGAGAAAAGTGAAAGAAAAAATGGCAAGGAAACAGGATATACTGTCTGCCGCAGAAAAACTCTTTATCCAGAATGGATATCAAAAAACCACTCTGGAAGATATAGCAGATAGTTGCGAACTTTCCAAGGGAACAATATATCTCTATTTCAAAAACAAGGAGCAGTTGTTCCTTAGCATACTTGAAAGAGCACTTGTTGATTTCAATACCTATCTGCTTGAGCATATTGAATCTACTACCAATATGAGAGCTGATGAAAGGCTTTCACAGTTTGCAGGAGCTTGCCTTGATTACGTAACATCCCTGAAACCTGAATCAAAGAGGATCCTTCAGGAAGCCCATATTTATGTCATGCATCAGGGGATATCTAATGGCATCATACAGAGAATCAACAGGAAATTCAACCTTCTAATGCCTGAGCATTTGAATTCTATAATAAAGAAAGGCATAGAGGATGGGACTTTCAGAGAGACAGATTCGTATCTTGTAAGCGAAGCCTTCAGTCTTGTTATAAGAGGATTGATGTTTGCTGAAGTTTTATGGGTAGTGCCAACACAGAAATTCGAATCCATATTTTTCCAGGCAATAAAATGTTTCATAGACGGACTTTACAATAATCCGAATTTACTGCTTTTTACTTAATCCAAGGAGGTTTTAGTTGTTTTGCAATAAGCTGATTATAGCGCTGATTGTTTTATCAACTGTTTCAACTTTACTATCGATAGAGCTTTCTGTTGACGAAGCCGTTGAAATAGGTATAAAAAACAGCCTTGAATTAGAGACATTGAGAACGAAATTAAAGCAATCTAAGGTAGATATTGATTTAGCGAAATCAACAGTTTTTCCAGTTATCTCAGGACAGTTGAGTTAT
The DNA here is from genome assembly GCA_016927185.1 of Candidatus Coatesiibacteriota bacterium. GTDB lineage: Bacteria > JAFGND01 > JAFGND01 > JAFGND01 > JAFGND01 > JAFGND01. The sequence continues at coordinate 6,527 of JAFGND010000060.1, read as the reverse complement.
ACCAGACTTAATGAAGCTCCGAGTTTTGATCTTCCGGCAGGAGCATTCGGACAGACTCCAACAGGTCTGCTTCCTCCTGTTGATGTTCACATTCCAATGGGAGATGAGAACAATTACAAGGCAACTCTTACGGCAACCCAACCATTGTTTCTTGGGGGACGCGACTGGACTGCCATAAAGTTATCAAAAATATATACCAGTATTGTTGATGATCAAATAATAAGCGAAGAACTTAAAATCAGGCTTAAAATCAAGGAAGTATTTTATCAGGCATTACTTGCAGAGAAAATGACTGCCCTCATGGAATCAAGCTATGATAATGCACTGCAGCATCTTGAACAAGTACAATCTTTGAGAACTGGAGGAGCTATAACTTCATATGATTTACTAAGAGCAAGGGTTCAGGTTAATAATCTCAAGCCCCAGGTTCAAAACATAAGATCAGGTGCAGATCTTGCAAAAAGGGCATTACTTGTATTGCTGAGACTTCCTGCAGACCAGCCATTGAAGCTCAAGGGGGATTTTCCGCACAATCCCAAAGACAATCCTGTACCTTCTTTAGAGGAATGCATAAATACTGCAAAAAAGGACAGAGCTGAGATTAAACAGCTTGACAAGCAGATCAAGATACTTGAAGGAGCTGTTTCTATACAAAAAGCAGGGCATTATCCATCGCTTTTTGCAGTAGGAAACTTCAATTATTCTGCATATGACTTCAATTTCAAGAAAGATACATGGACAAATGACTGGAATGTTTCCCTTGTAATGAGCATTCCCATTTTTTCAGGTTTCAAAGTAGTCGCTGAAACAAAGAAAGCAAGATATGACCTGGATCAGGCAGAACTTGGCAAGAAGCAGCTGATTGATGGAATTGAACTGCAGGTCAGAAGTTATCATAACGCTTTGCTTGTTGCTGCAGAAAACTTGAAAGGTCTTTTTTCTACAATACAGGAAGCAGAAATGGGTGTAGAGATTGCAACCAGCAGATACAAAACAGGTGCATCTACTCAGGTAGAATACTTTGATAGCGAGCTTGCTCTTGAGAAATCAAAAACTCTTTATCTGCAAGGATTATATGATTATACTATAGCATGGCTAAGATTGAATTATGCAATGGGTAAAAAAATATAGGAAGGAAATGAGATGAAAAAGATACTGATACTATTCCTGATAATTCTAGTCGTATTGGTAGTCTGGAAAGCAAGTACCCTGGGAGCAAAATACGTCCCCAAGAGCATTCCAGCAATACAGGAAGAACAGGGATATCCGGTAGAGGTTGTTAAAGCAAAGACTATTTCCATAAAAGAGGAACATGAATACTTAGGCCCTGTAAAGGGACTGCTTCATGCTGATATATACGGTTTTCTTGCCGAAAAGGTAAGCAAGGTGCATGTTAAGGTTGGTCAGAATGTAAGAGCGGGACAGACTCTTTACAGTTTGAGATATAATCCTCAAACAATGCTTAATGTTGCACAAGCAGGACACAGGTATGCAGCAGTCAATTTCATGAGAATAATGAGACTGCACAGGGATGGAGCAGCTACTGACATGCAGCTGGATCAGGCAAAATATGCACTGGAAAATGCTTCCGCTCAGACAGCAAATGCTTCTAAAATGATGCGAATTGAAAGCCCCATAAATGGCAAGGTTATAAGCCTTTTCCTTAATCAGGGAGATCTGGCAAGCCCTATGAATATTGCAGCGGTTATAGGAAGAACAGACTCTATAAGAGTAGAGATCAAGGTGGGAGAAATGGAAGCAGCAAAGTTGAAAATATCCCAGTCTGCAGAAATTACTACCAATGCTCTTCCAGGGAAAAAATTCATGGGAGAGATATACCAGATTAACCAATCGGTTGATTCCAAGGACAAACAATACAAGATATATATAAAAGCAGCAAATACTAATGACGAACTGAGGCTGGGATACATGGCAAAAGTCAAGATAGTTGTAAATGAGGAGAAAAATGCTGTTGTTGTACCCAAAGATATCATACTGAAAGACAGAGGAAACTATATTATATATATACTGGAGAATGGAAAGGTAAAAGCTCTAAAAGCTGAGTTAGGAATTTCAGATGAAAAGAACCAGCAAATTCTCAATCTTTCCCCTGATGCCACTATTATAGCAAAAGGACAGCACACACTATATGATGGAGCTAAAGTAAAAGTAGTTGAACAGCCTTCAGAAAAGGGTAAATAAATATGATTTTGTCAAAAATTTCGATAAGAAGACCTGTCCTTGCTACCATGGTAATAATGTCACTGGTAGTATTTGGAATTTTTACATATATCAAGCTCCCCATTGACTTGATGCCTCCAGTAGATTTCCCTGTCGTTACGATTCAGACAATTTATCCTGGAGCTGGACCACAGGATATTGAAACCTCAGTTACGAAACCGATTGAGGATGCCGTCAGCAGTATTGCAGGTGTGAAATATGTCGAGTCAATATCAGGTGACAGCTATTCTGTTGTAATAATAAGATTTGAAGTTGGCATAGATGTGGATCAGGCAGCACTTGATGTCAAGGACAAGGTTGATCCATTGAAATCAACTCTCCCAGAGGATGCAAAAGCTCCTGCTGTAATGAAAATCCAGTTCGGAGCTGGCAAGGTTGTAGAACTTGTTGTTGCCACAAACATGGAAGCTAATGAAGCAAGGGTATTCGCTGAAGACAAGATTGCCAACAGGTTAACCCAGATACAGGGCGTTGGTCAGGTATCTTCTTTTGGAACAAGAGTAAAGAGAATAGAGATCCTTGTGGACAAGAAGACTCTTGATTACTATGATCTTTCAATTATGCAGATTGCAGCTTTGGTAGGTTCACAATCCCTTAAAATCCCAGGAGGATATATAACTGAAGAGAAAAATGAGTATACAATAAGAGTTGATGGTGAATTTAAATCAGTTGATGAGATAAGGGAACTCAAGTTATCAACACAGAATGGAATACTATCACTTTATCAGATAGCAAAAGTGGAAGACACGCTTGAAGAAATCAGAAAGCAAGCTAAGTATCAGGGAAAGAATATAATCGGATTGTCAGTTGAAAAGAGAAGTGATGGCAATTCAGTCCAGGTTGGAAATGATACCAAGAAGGTTATTGAAGAAATGAAAAAGGAGATCCCCCAGGGAACATCAGTAGATATAATCCGTGATTACAGCAAATTCATAAGCGATGCTATTGATGAAGTTATTTCTAACCTGCTCACAGGGATAATTCTTACTGCTATTCTACTGTACATATTCCTTCACTCATGGAGAGGAACACTGATAGCAGCAATAAGCATGCCTATTTCTGTTATCTCAACTTTCACTTTGCTTTATTTTGCAAACTTCTCCATAAACATGATGACCTTGATGGCATTAGCTATAAACATAGGAGTTCTGGTTACAAACTCGATTGTAGTTCTTGAAGTTATCCAGATTCATTTCGATAGCGGGGAATCTTCAGAAAATGCTGCTGACAAGGGAACAGCCGAGATAGCTGTAGCAGTCATTGCCTCAACCCTGACTAATGTTGTTGTTTTCTTCCCTATTGGACTTATGTCAGGAATAATTGGACAGATATTCAGGCAATTCGGCTTGACAGTTGTATTTGCAACCTTTGTTTCACTGATCATTTCATTTACATTGGTTCCAATGCTTGCTTCAATAGTATACAAGAAGAAAAAAGCATTTGAAAGCCCATTGAAAAAATTCTTCGATGGATTTGATAAGTTTTACAGCAGATTAGAGAGATCCTATGCGTCATCTTTGAGCTGGGTTCTTCATCACAAGGCTATTTCAATATCATCCGGTTTTGTTGCATTACTGCTTTCCTTCTTTCTCTTGAAACACATTGGTTCTGAATTCGTACCTTCAACAGATGAAGGATATTTCAATGTAAATATGGAGCTTCCTTTGGGAGCTAATATTGATGAAACTTCAGCAATTACAACTAAAGTAGAAAACATCCTGCTCAAGAAACCTGAAGTGGAAAGTGCCTATAGTGTTGTTGGAGAGATGCAGCAGGATGAAGCAACAAATCTTGCCAATATTAATGTGAAGCTAAAACCTTTGAAAGAAAGGAATAATCTATCAACATTTAAGATAATGGACAAGCTGCGTGAAGAACTGGCAGTAATTCCTGGAGTAAAGATCTATCTTTTAAAGACTCAATCCATGGGTGGAGGAGGTCATGACAAGGATCTGGAGATTGAGCTAACAGGAGATGATATCAACAAGCTAAATAACTTTGCATACGAGCTTATAAAACTTGCCAAGAAAATCCCGGGAATAGTTGATATAGACACTAACTGGAGAACAGGCAAACCTGAAATACTTATAGTTCCCGACAGAAAAAGATGTGCTTATTATGGATTGAGTACTGCACAGGTTGCACAGTTAGTGAGAACATATATAAATGGTTATACTATAGCCAAATACCGCATGGGCGAAAAGGAATATGACATAGTTGTAAGGCTGACTTTTGCGGACAGGAAATCAGTTGAAGAGGTCTCTAAACTGAGAATTCCTGTAGAGGATGGAAGCATTTCATTATCTGAAGTTGCAAATATCAGCATTTCCGAAGGTCCCAGCCAGATAACAAGAAAAGACAGACAGAAACTTATTAAAGTCTCTGCCAACCTTACAGGTATATCCATGGGAGACGCAATGAATGAGATTGGAATGGAGTTCCCCAAGTTAAATCTTCCTGCAGGTTACAAGATAAAATTCGGGGGTATGGGTGAAATAATGAAGGAATCTTTTGGTGATTTGTATGTCTCACTTTTCCTTGCCATTATCCTTACTTATATGACACTTGCTGCAATTCTTGAATCCTTCATCCAGCCATTAATAATAATGTTTACATTCCTGTTTGCACTCATTGGCATCTTCCTTGCATTGTTCCTGACCGGACAGACAATAAACATCCTGTCAATAATGGCTATGATAATGCTTCTTGGAATTGTCGTAAATAATGCCATACTGCTACTGGATTACACAAATCAGTTGTTGCGTGAAGGAGAATGCAAGACTGCTTATACAGCATTAATAAAAGCATGCCCTGTAAGATTGCGCCCTATAATCATGTCTAATGCAGCAACAGTAGTGAGCATGTTACCTCTTGCGCTGGGCTATGGTGCTGCTGGTGAATTCAGAATGTCAATGGCAATAGTAAGTATTGGTGGTTTGATAATAAGCACTATAATGACATTATATCTTATTCCAGCATATTATCAACTTACACATCGGGAAATAGTCTGCAAGACCGAGAAATAATAGTTCATTTGAAAAGCAGAAGCTTCTTTGGAAAACTTCTGCTTTGAATATTTTAATTCAGTTAATCTTCAGTTTATTTTCACTATCCTCTTAGTTTCTTTCCCTGACTTAACAATATAAACTCCCTGTTTCCATTTGCTTGTGTCAATAGAGTGCTTGCCTTTATCTAATTTCATAATCAGCTGACCAGTCAGGGAATAGATTGCTCCTGATAAAGGCAGGGAGAGTGACAAGCGGTTTGAGAATGGGTTGGGGGAGATGGAGAAGGAGGGAGAGGGAAGGGAGGAAGAGGAGTTGTTCTCTTTGAAACCTTCTCCTTCAAATGCTTCTATTGCTATTATCGTGCTACAACTTTTAGTTACATCATAATAAGTAGCAAGGTAGCACCTTCCATAAACTGGATAGTCAGGTACATACCTTAAATCATAAATGTAACTGCCTGCCCACATTAATGGAACATGATGAATCCTTGCTAATGTTACTGGATCAAGTGCAAACAAATCCAATCCCTTGAAATTAGATCCATCATGCTGATAAACAACTGCAATCAAATAATTCGTTTTAATATCATAAGTAAGACCACAGAAAGATGAGTATTCATAATTATTGATTATATCACTCACCTGACTGTCCTTGAAATCATAATTGGGTAAGGAAAATCTCATTATTGTTTTCCCTCTGTATTCTCCTACTCTTAGATAAACTGAATCTTCTGCAAGTGTTTGTATATATGCTATATTAGCAGGATGAAGAGGAGGTGTAAATGCTTTCTTGATATTCAGATTTTCTGATGAATAGTCACAAATGTATATTTTCTCAGTATCTCCTCCACTAAGAGCTAAATCCTTTAATGGAATATATACATCCAGAGATCTTATTGTACCATCTTGACCAAAGAGATAACTTTTTTCACCCTGCCAGTAAAAGCAGTCATAAACATAAATATATCTTTCGCTTCTATCATTTACAAAAGCTACAGAATCTTCTAAACTTAGTCCTAAACCTCTCATATATTGATTTTTATCAAACTCATGAACAGTTCCCAGAAAATCCCCAGGTGCTGAGAATAGAGAAGATATTAATCCCAGCAATATTAAAATTGTAATGCTTTTCATTTTGGACCTCCTTAATTAATCTTCATAAATCCTTATGTATTCAGCATTTCTAACACTTTTTTGAAATTTAATAATACATAACTTCTCATTTTTTCCATATGGTCAAAAAAAAAAAAGAAATAGATTGTCAAGGATTTTTTATTCT
>JAFGND010000059.1 GCA_016927185.1 Candidatus Coatesiibacteriota bacterium | reverse complement strand
TTATATGTGAACGTTCCAAGTATCCATTTCTGAAAATATGTTTCGAAATGATTGATACAGATAAGCTCTTTTATATGAAAATATATGTATGAATAATCAACAAGGAAAGCCCCTGTTTCCATAACCAGGGAGTCTGTCTTGAAAGAGGCAGATTTCCCTGAAATGGAAAGATATTGATAATTCTTATTGAGATGCTGAAACAAGTTCAGCATGACAGGAAGGAGGTTTCGTTAAAATCAATAGATAGTTCCATTGAGAAAGTATTTCAATCAATCCCCTAGATATTGGACTGACTTATGAGGAAGTAATATTGATGGAAATCTGGAAATGTAATTAAAAGGATAATGATTCTTATTTTACCTGAAAATCTTCCCAGGTAATAGGTTCTCCTTCTTTTACTCTTTTTGAAAGTTTGAATCCAAGGATTTCCTTCCAGTGCTCAGGTTCAATGCCTGTTCCCGGTCTGCAGATCTTGATATTGTCTTGCGTGATTATTGTTCCTGCAGGAAGTTCTCTTTTAGCAACAATACTTCTTCTTAAGAGCTTCCTTAATGCAAGATCCATCTTTGACAAAGATCTTCTTGAACTCCCGAGATTTGCTTCAAGCTGCCTTATTTCATAAGCAAGATAGCCTACTTCAGATGGTTCAAGTGCGAAAGCAGCATCAGGGACAGGGTGTTTCCTTGAAAGCGCAACTCGTTTTATTATAATCCGAGCTCCCAGAGCGACTGCTCCCATGCATGTTGACAGTGAAAGGCTTTTATCAAAATAACCAACTGGAGTATTGTATAGATTGGCAAGAGTCGGGATCACTTTTATATTTGCATCTTCCTTTTCCGTATTACCATTCATATGAGAAGGGGAATGTATCAATGCCACCTGCTGATTTCCATTTTTCGTGATATTCTTTGTAGCATTTTCTATTTCCCTAAACAATCCCATTCCAATATTAACTAAAATAGGCATTCCAAGTTGAGCAAGTTCCTTCTGGAAATGATAGTTATTAAGCTCCATGCTATCAAGAACAAATCCACTTATCTTGAAACGCTGGCTGAATTCCGCACATCTTATGCAACCCGGTCTAACTAATAGACTCAGTCCAAGATCCTTGCATATTTTAGAAATATCTCTTATCCATAGAGGGGGAATTGCGTATTCTTCAAGAAAATCATGGAACAATATCTTATCTGAGTTTGGAAGAAAGGCATACTCAGAATTGCTAAGATGTACATTTGGAGAACAATAATCTTCAGGATGAAATACCGGAAGGATTATTGCGCTTGCATTAGAATGAGCACAAAGATTCACCAGTTCTTCAAGGAGATTCTTATCCTTGCCATGGTTGAGAGCAATATCACAAACAATAAGCGTTGGATCTTCCTCGCCGATCCAATGTTTGCCAACTTTTATTCTAGATAATACTGGTATAAAAGAATCCATTGAAACTCAATCGCAAAAGTTAACTATAATTTTTCAAGTCTTTTTTTATTAGTAAATATAAAAAGATTGTTAATGCAAGTAAATCTGCTGAACCTCCTGGACTTAAATTCTTATCAATAAAAGACTTACACATTCTTGTTAATGCAGTTTTTCCTGGGTTCCTGTTTCCATTAACTGAATGACCTAATCTTGAACTAACTCTTCTTGCAAATCTTAAACCTTCCTCTTTACCTCTATTCCATAAATTTGTATCTTTAGTTATTGAGATTAAATAAACAAGAGTTCTGGAAGATGCTTCATTGAAAGATAGATTATTGTTCATTCTCATGAAAAAAGGCAGAGAGTTGTTGAATACAGTTGGAAATCCTGCAAAAGCTTCAGATATCACTCCCCCTCTATAATGAACTTTCCTGAATTTATCTCCAGCAGTCTTTTTTTCCATCTTTTCTTTATAGAATCTATTCAGGAAAAAGCGTATAGTCCTTGAAATATCATTCAGGAAGAAGATTCTTTTTCTAAAAGCTAAATAAGAAACAGAAAGTGTTAGTACTCCCATACTGAAGATCAATCCTTTATGTGTGTTCACATTACCTGTTGCTTCAAGCATCTTCAATTCATACTCCTTGCCCAGCTCAGAAGCTTTTTGGAATATTAATGCAGTATTATTGTTATTATAAGGAAGTATGGTAATAGCATACCAGTATTTTTCTAGTAATTTTATGCTATCTATGAACACTTTATAGTTCATGTCTTTATGGCTTCCGTTGCTGCTTCTTGTAACAAGACCCGGTTTTGGTTCTGTCAGAAGTTCTAGTATTAGTGATTGATTAGCTATTTCAGCAATATATCTGGGATAAAGCTCTTCAGATTTTAACTTTTCGAAGTACATCTAAGACTGTTCCATCAGCATATTCCCATACAGCTACTATCTTTTCATCGAATTCCAATGGCTTGGGTGTGCCGGTTAATTTCTGGATTTTATTCATCAGTTCTTCAATAGGAATAATTGGTAGTTTTGGATCGTTTTCCACGACTTTTTCCAGTATATCTTCCTTTTTGGGATTTATACATATCCCGTATTCGGTTACTAGCGCATCAACACAATCTCCTGGAGTATTCACTGCAATGACTTCATTCTTGATAGTCGAAATTCTGTTTCTGAAAGCTGGGGCAAGAATTACACTGAATTTTGCACTTCCTGCAACATCACTATGCCCTCCTACAGTATTTTTTATCAAACCATTGGATTCTGTTGAAACATTTACATTAAAGTCAGTATCAATCTCTGTTGCTCCAAGAAAGACTATATCAAGCTCATTTACAACACAGCCTTGAGTAAATGGGTTTGCGTAGGTTGTTGCAGAAATTTCTTGATGATTATTATTTATTAGAAGAGATTCTACTGCTTCAGCATCCATTGATTCTACATCAAGAAGCATGTTTGTCCATCCTTCCTTCAGCATTTCTACATGTGCACCTGTTATCCCTCCAGAAATAAAGCTGGCATTCAATTCCTGTTCCTTCATTGTATTTAGAAGAGCTCTTCCTATTTCAGCACCTAATGCTCCACTTCCTATCTGAAAGGAGAAACCCTTTTTAATGAAACCTGCTGCCTGACCAAATCTGATTGCATACCTTGCTATCAGGTATCCAATCGGATTGCTTACCATACCTATTCTTACTGGCATTTTTCTTATTGGTTTACCTATCTGTTCAACCTCAACAACCCAGTCAACAAACTCCTGGGATAAGCTTATTTGCTGCAAGGGATAAGGGAGAATTGTATTTGTAACTACAACAACCTGTTTAGCATATCTTGCTTCAGTTATCGCATAACCCATTGAACCGAATGGATTTGCACCGCTGATGCCATTGCTATTGCCACATCTATCGGATGCAGAAACTGCAAGAAAAGCGACATCAACAGGTTGTTTTCCTGTGAAACGGGCAAATAACCTTGCTGTATGGGATCTTATTATGACAGGTTTGCTTAGATTTCCTTCGCATATAAATCTGCCAACTTCCCCTGAAATATCTCCTTCTATATGTCCAATTGTACCATCTTGTATATATGGAATAATAATTCTGTGACAGGGGAAAAGTCCTGTTGGAGCTAATGTAATATTTCTGATGCCTTCCTGCTTGATAGCTTCAAGTATCTGTATCAGTATCTGATCCCTGTCCTGAAGATGATGATGAGTTGCTACTGTCATTCCATCTTTCAAACCAGTCAATTTTATTACTTCCCTCAGTGATTTTACCACCTTGTTTTTTGCTGGCCAACCTGTTTTCAAGGGAGGTGATACCTGTTGATCCAAGTTTGGTCTTACCTTTCTTCCTCTGTAAGGTTTGAAATTATGAAGGCTTTCTGGAATTTCTCTTCCTAAAATGTTTTTCATTCGTTCTCCATAACTAGTCCCAGATCCCTGGCCATCTTCAGTGTTAGCTCTGCACGTGAGATAGCTGGTGAATCAACAAGTTTGCCATCAAGAGAAATTACACCAATTCTCCTTTTTCTGGCTTGTTCTGCTGCAGATATTATTCTCTGTGCGAACTCTATTTCTTTTTTTGTTGGTGCAAAGACATTATGAACTGGAATGATTTGCCTTGGACTAATAAGTGATTTTCCAGTGAATCCAAGCGATTTAGCATGCCTGGTTTCCTGAATCAAGCCTTCCTCATCATAAACATCGCTGAAAATTGTGTCTATTGCATCAATATTCATAGCTTTTGCTGTCAATAGAACTTGCATACGGGCAAACAACAGACTTTCATTTTCCTTGGTTCTTTCAATCCCTAAGTCAAGAGTATAGTGTTCAGCATCGAATGCAAGGGCACATATCCTGCTTGAAGACTGTGCAATTTGCTGAACATTCAAGACTCCAATTGCTGTATCTATGGAAGCGATTATTGAAAAACGCCCATCCTCAACTTCAAGTTCATCTTCTATCTGGGAAATGTACATGTCTACTTCTTTTATTAGACTCATATGAGTTGATCTTGGTAATCTTATTCCATCTGGCATTTCAGGAAGAAGCATTTTCAAATCCTCGAAACCATAGGGGCTGTCTATTTGGTTTATTCTTATAAATACTTCAACATCTCCAAAATCATAGGTTTTCAGGAAATTCCTGACCAGAATTCTGGCAGCTAGCTTATTTTCAGGTCTAACAGCATCACCTAAGTCGATTATTATTGTATCCATGTCAAAACTGAGAATGCTATGAAGCATTCTAGGCATATTTCCTGGCACATATAACAGACTTCTGCGGAATAGATTTCTCTTTTTTATTTTTCTGTTTTCTTTCATTTATAAACCTTCTTTATATCCACTAGCCTGAAGTACTGCACTTTCTAATCTTGATAGAATAACGTAATCAAGAGCTCCTCTATCGTTTATAAATAGAGAAACATTTACTATACCTTTCTTATTAAAAAAATCTATTATAAGATCTCTTATATGATCCCCAAATTGAAGCTTGACCGTACTTTCAATATTAATCTCCATACCATTCTCGCTTGGTGAAACAGTAATTATGCAGTCAGAGGATTCAACTGTTCCAGCTTGGCCAGTATTGATTATTTCCATTAATGCCTGCTTTCCTTGTTTTTCAATTTTTCTATAATGTATTTTGCTTCTGCACTTTTCAGGAATTTCAACGTTGTTTCAGGAACTAGAGAGGCGATTTTTGTAAAATCATTTTCCCGGAGCGCTTTTCTAACGTGAGATGCGCTAATAACTTCACCAGATATCTGCTTGCGTGGAATTATTATGAGTTTTTTCCCCAGAGGCAATAGTTCTTCCATCATTGCCTTATTATAGCAAGAAGTAACCATACAATATGGCTCTTCTCCAACATATCTTGCACTCAGGTTGAATATTCTCATAACATAATTCGCAAATATCTTTACATCCAGCTTTGCTTGTGCTAGCGTTTTTGCATCTTCAGTTTTCAGGAAATATGCTGGAAAAATAGCTGAAGAGATTATATAAGAACCTCCAGGATGAACAAAGACATTACCCAAATCTTTTGTTCCTTCCCTGACAAGCATTAATCTTGTTTCAAAAGGAAATGTACTTAAATCCTCTTCTAATACGAAAACATGAACCCTTTTTTCTCTTTGGCTGGCATATTCAATCAGGTATCTGTGTCCATTAGTAAATGGATTACAATTAACAACAATTCCAGCTCCTTCCAGACTGTAATCAGCGCTTGTTTTTTCCTTCATTATTGAATAATAATTTTCAATGTTCTGATTACCATATTCAAGAAGTACAGCCATTTGTTCTGCTCTTGCTATTTCATTGAATCCCAGATATTTGAAAGATTCTGCCATCTGGGGAGAAGTGAAAATGAAATAATGATAATATCCTTTTTCTTTTGCTACTGAAATCAAATGACTTACCAGATAATCGATAAGCTGATCACCTTGATAATCCTGATTAACTGCAAGACCTTTTAAAATATTTCTGAAAAGTGATCCAGCAGCTATTATTTCATTTTCATTATCAAGGATTAGTATTGTATAATCGACTGAATCTTCATATACAAGGTCAAATGAAGAAAGAAATACCTTTAGCTTCTCAAGATCTTCTTCATTCTTAAGTTCTCTTTCAGTGAAACCCCAGGGATTCATATTTAGCTTCTGTTTAAAATTTTTGAATAATCAGTATCATAAATCTCCATTATGGATGAGTTTTCTTGCGAAATCAAATCCCTTCTTCAAATCATTGTAAGGAGTATCAGGTGCTACTTCAATAATCAGGTATTTAGCTCTTTCAATATAGGTTTTCAGGAAATTCCAGTCAAGAAGTCCAGTTCCAGGAACTTGATGATCGTGTATCTTTACATCATGTATATGAAAACCAATCAATCTTGTTTTAGAAGCATCAAGAATTTCCTGTTGTTTATAAAATCCAAGAAGTTCATTGAAAAAAGCATGACCACAATCATGCCAGTAAGAAATGTTCTTCCCTCTGAATTCATCAAGAATTAATTTCAGTTCCCTTGCATTTGGTAATTCATATGGATAATTTCTGCATTCCAGAGCAAAAACAATGTCCTTCTCTGAATCTATTAATGCTTCAAGGCTTTTTGTTAAAGACTCCAGATAATAAGAGGAAAACTCATTTCTTATTTTCATAATCTTGTTTTTATAATCTTCATAAGAAGCTTTTCTGGAAATCACATCAGATACTGTTTTCCAGAATTCATTTCTTCCTCTTGCTTCTGTTATGCTTCCAGGATGAAGTACAAGAACTTTCCCTTTTAACTGCTTCAGTCTTTTTGCACTTTTAATTGTCCTTTCTATTGCAACATTTCTTTTTACATCATTAGGTGAAGCAAGATCATCTCCATATCTGTCTGCTGGATTAAATAACATTTCATCAATATAATTATGTGCAGAAAGAACCTTCAGATTCATCTCATTTAATCTGTCTTCTATTTCTCCTGTAGTAAATTCAACAGGTAACCCAGAAAGCTCAATATATCTTGCTCCTGTTTCTGAAATAGCAGACAGGCTATTAAGAAACGGATTTACTAATTGAAAATATTTCTGTCTATCTGTCTTAGGATCATAACCAGGTCTAAAACAGGTTGAGATACCGATCAAAGATTTATTCATGATTTTTGTATTATAGGAAATCCACTTTCTTTTTCAATTTTATCAAGATTGAAAGCTCTGTGAAGCATTTCAATGGCAAGCTGGCTATCTGTCTCCTTTACAAGTATTGATATTTTTATCTCTGTTGTAGCTACACAATAGGTATTAATATTAACTTTTGACAAAGTCCCATAAAGTATGGCAGCTATTCCAGGATAACTTGACATTCCTAATCCCACTAGAGAAATCTTTGTCAATGGCTTGTCTATGCATATAAAATTACTTGTGATGATCTGTTTTATTATCTTTTCAGCTTCTGTCGTATCTTTTTCGGCTATTGTGAAAGATAAATCTGAAGTTTCTCCCTTGCAGGAATTATGAATGATAATATCAATATTAATATCTTTATCAGCCAATTCTTCGAATATTCTAGGGACATAATTCCCTGAGTTGTTTATCTTATATATAGAGATCATCGCTTGTTTATCGAGATTTGTGATAGCATGAACAGCAGGTTCTTCCATGTTCTTTTCTCCTTGTTCTTTCTGTGTAATAATTGTCCCCGCTTCATCAATAAAGCTGGATCGCAGATGAATTGGTATCCTGTATTTTTCTGCAAGCAGCATTGCTCTTGAGTACATGACTTTTGCTCCAAGATTAGCCAGCTCAAGCATTTCATCTGTTGTTATCTTTTCCAGTTTTCTTGCTGACTTTACTGTTCTGGGATCTGCTGTATAAACACCTTCTACATCAGTGAAAATATCACATTCCGATGCTCCAAGATAAGCTGCAAGTGCTATTGCTGTCAAATCACTTCCGCCTCTACCAAGAGTAGTTACTTCCTTTTCAACAGAAACCCCTTGAAAACCAGCAACAATAACTATTTTACCCTGTTCCAAAGCTTCCTTGATTCTGAATGCTCTTATTTCAATGATATGAGCATTGTTATGTCTTGTGTCTGTAATTATGCCAGATTGAGATCCCGTAAAACTGATTGCCTCCAGTCCCAAATCATTTAAAGCCATTGCAAATAAAGCCATTGTAATTCTTTCTCCCACGGAAATCAGCATGTCTAGTTCTCGAGGATTCGGATTTTTTGAAACTTCATTTGCAAGAGAAATAAGATTATCAGTAGATTTTCCCATTGCAGAAACAACTACTACAATACTGTTTCCCTTTTTTGCACAATCAGCAACCCTTTCTGCATTTTTTTTTATGAGATATGGTTCTCCAAGTGAAGTTCCACCATATTTATGAATTATTACTGGCATATCTGCTGATTTCTTTCAGATAGAGATTATATGACACATCGTCAAAAAGAATAAATCTCACTTCTCTGATGGTATTATTATTCTTCAGAAATTCAATCGTTGTTTTAATCGCAATCTGGCATGCTTCCTTCTTTGGATATCCATAAATCCCTGTTGAAATTGCAGGAAATGCAATTGTCTTTATATCATGTTCTGAAGCAATACTTAATGAGTTTTTATAACATGAAGCAAGCAATAGAGCTTCATTAGTTGTTCCATTCTTGTATACAGGTCCAACAGTATGGATTACATGTTTTGCCAGAAGATCATAGCCATTTGTTATTTTTGCCTGACCTGTCCTGCAGCCATGAAGTTTTCTGCATTCTTCTAAAAGTCCAGGTCCTGCTGATGAATGTATCGCTCCATCAACTCCTCCTCCACCAAGGAGTGATGAATTAGCTGCATTAACAATTGCATCAACAGATTGACTTGTTATATCACCTTTTATTATAGTAATCCTTGACAAGATGTCGTCAAATTCCATATAGACATAGCTCATTCTTAAGCTTATCTTTGCAAGCAGAAAATATGGGAAATGTAAACATTATTTCATTTGTATGATTGTAAAAGGTTAATAAATGCTATTCTCCATAATAATCCCTGCTCATAATGAGGATGAGTACATTGGAAAGTGCCTTGAATCAATAAGAAAAGCTTCAGTTGATTTTCCAGAAGAAGTTGAAGTAATAGTATCTATCAATAGATGCAGTGATAGAACTGAAGAAATAGCAAGAAGTTACGGTTCACTAATAGTTCATGAAAACAGCAAGAATATTGCAAGAGTCAGAAATGCAGCAGCAAAAGCAGCATCCGGTAAAATTATTGTCACTATTGATGCAGATAGCTGGATGTCTGATAATATGCTTAAGGAAATCAAGAATCTTCTCGAAACAGGTAGGTATATTGGTGGTGGTGTTAGAATAATGCCTGATAGATACTCTTTGGGAATCATTTGCAGTCTGATATTCTTTTTTATTCCTTTGTTGTTGCTGAAAGGCGTCACTGGAGGTCTATTCTGGTGCTATAGAAGAGACTTTGAGGCAATAGAAGGATTTAACGAAGAATTCCTGACTGCAGAAGATCTTGATTTTGCGAGAAGATTAAAGAAGCTTGGTAAAAAATCAGGAAGGAAATACAAGACAATAAATTCCTCTTATATTGTAACATCAACAAGGAAATTTGAAATGTTTGGCCACTGGTTCATTTTCAGGAATCCGAGAACTGTTATTAAACTACTTAAAGGAAATGACAGAGAACTGGCAGATCTGGGTTATTATGAAGCAAGGAATAATCAGAGTAAAAGTGCATCCCTTACAAATGGTGGTTGATAACCGGGAAACATAATACCTGTGGTAGTTCTTCTTGGTTGTTCAAATCGGATTATTGCATTTACAGGGCAAATATTATAACATCGCATGCAATCAATGCAATCTTCTGAAAATACAAATCTCTCTCCTTCATATTTAATAGCTCCAGTAGGGCAGGTTCTGTAACATAACTGGCATTTTATGCATGTTTCATCAAAGTATGACTTCCTTGCGAAGAATTTTCTGCCTTTCAGCTCAAATGCTTCTGAAATAGTTTTTAAAGCGATTGAAGGGATACAACCGCTATTTTGCATTTCAATATTTTTTTCTAATGACAGCAAGCATTTTACTTCATTTTCAACTTTCTTTCTTGCATCCTCAAATCTCTTTTCTATCCTTGATTTTAAATAACTCATTTGCATTAGTCTTGGAAAAAAGTTATCTGTCATTGGGTAAGAGGTTGATCTTAAAACTTCGTATCCTTTTTCATTAATGAGTTTTATTACAGGAGATGCTGCGTTAAAGAAAATACTACCTGCTGTCAAGAAAACAAAAGCTTTCTGTCTGCAGGAGCTATCAGGGATGCTTTTCTCCCATCTATCCAATACCCATCTGGGAGGAGCAAATGCATATACAGGGAATCCAAAACCGAT
>JAFGND010000058.1 GCA_016927185.1 Candidatus Coatesiibacteriota bacterium | reverse complement strand
ATGTTTTTATGTTTATAATTATATAAAAAATAGTCCAAAAGTTATTACTTTTATATACTTTTAACTACTTTTATAGTAAGAATAGCTACCTTTTTTAAAAAATTAATTTTTTCCCTTGACAAAATCAAGTTTTGTCCTTATATTATAGGTGAAACTTAAAAACAGAAAAAGATTTCAAGTTTTTTAGTAGTTGTATAAGAAAGGAGTGAAAAGCTATATGAAAAAGAAAATGGCAAGCAATGAAAGGAGAAATAATTGAAATCATCTTTTCTTGACAAAATCAAGCTCATTTATGGGCTTTGCAGAAGGTTAACAATCAAGGAGTTATTATGTCATCAGAACTGTTGAGAAATCTCAAGCCTTCAGAAACTCTTGGATCTATTGCCAAGGTTAATAAATTGAAGGAAAAAGGTATTAATGTCATTAGCTTTGGTGCAGGTGAACCTGATTTTCCTACACCGAAACCAATAAAAGAGGAAGCTGAAAAAGCATTGAATAATGATTTTACCAAATATACTCCAACATCAGGTATAATCGAACTTCGTGACGCAATATGCCAGAAACTACTTAAGGATAACAAGATAGAGTACAAGCCTTCAAATATTGTAGTCAGTAACGGGGCAAAGCATTCATTATTCAACATATGTTATGCAATCTGTCCAGCAGGGGGAGAAATACTTATTCAGAAACCATACTGGGTTAGCTATCCAGACATGATTTATGCAGCAGGGGGAGTTCCTGTGAATGTTGTGTCCAGTTCATCAAAAACATTCAAGGTAAGTGCAACTGATCTGGAAAAGAAAAGAACTGACAAGACAGTTGCATTCATTATAAACAGCCCCAACAATCCTACAAGTGAAGTGTATTCGAAAGATGAGCTTAAGGATATTGCTGAATGGGCTTTGAAAAACAATGTATGGATAATATCAGATGAAATATATGAGAAGATAGTTTTTAACGGACATGAGCATTACTCAATTCCTTATCTCTGCCCGGACATGAAGGACAAGACATTTGTTGTAAATGGAATGAGCAAGGCATATTCCATGACTGGATGGAGGATTGGATATGCAGCAGGTCCTGAGGATATCATCAAGAAAATTGTTTTATTCCAGAGCCATACAACAAGTTGCCCCAACTCCATTGCCCAGAAAGCTGCAGTAAAAGCTCTGGATGGTGAAGCAAAAGATGTAGAAGGAATGGTGACTGCATTCGAGAGAAGGAAGGAAATCATTTTCAAGGGAATAAATGAGATAAAGGGTCTCAAGGCAAACAAGCCAGAGGGAGCGTTTTATATCCTGGTTGATTGCAGCGAAATATTGAAGGGAAGGGAAATATCTGATTTCTGTAATTTCCTTCTTGACAATGTTCATATTCTTGTGATATCAGGAAATGCATTCGGCATTGAGAATCATGTCAGATTGAGTTTTGCAACTTCAGATGAAAATATAATTGAAGGCTTGAAACGCCTTGCAAAAGGGGTGGAATTATGGATAAACTCCTTATAAGAGGAAGAGAAAGACTTTCCGGGACAATTCCAATTTCAGGAAGCAAGAATGCTGTGTTACCCATGATGGCAGCAAGTCTACTGACAAGAGGATTGACAACAATCAGAAATGTTCCTGATCTTGTTGATGTACACACAATGTCCAATGTCTTGAGAATAATCGGGGCGAAGGTCGTTTTTGAAGACAATGTTCTTCAGATTGATACCGAAACCTTCAATTATCCAGAAGCACCTTATGATCTTGTAAGGAAAATGAGGGCAACTTATTATGTACTGGCTCCGCTTCTGGCTCACATGAAAAAAGCCAAGGTTTCCCTGCCTGGAGGCTGCGTAATTGGACCGAGACCAGTGGACCAGCACATAAAAGCACTTGAAGCACTGGGAGCAAGAATACGTCTTGAAAAAGGTTACATTATTGCAGATGCTGAAGAACTGCATGGTTGTGAGATTTTCTTTGATTTGGTGAGTGTTGGCGCTACAGCACAGGCAATGATGGCTGCTACTCTGGCAAAAGGCGATACTATCCTGGAGAATGTTGCAAAAGAGCCAGAAGTTGTTGCTCTTGCGCAATTCTTAAGCAGCATGGGTGCAAAGATAAAAGGAGCTGGATCTGACATAATTGAAATAAAAGGAGTAGAACAATTGCAGCCAACAGATTTCACAAACATTCCTGACAGGATTGAGACAGGAACATATATGGCTGCAGCAGTAATTACCGGCAGCAGATTGACACTGGAGGGAGCTGACCAGAAGAATATCAAGACAATAATCCGGAAAATGAGAGAGGTTGGAGCTACTGTTAAAACAGTGAAGAATGGAATTGAGGTTGCAGGACCTTCAGTAATAAAGCCAACTGACATTCATACTCACCCATTCCCGGCTTTTCCTACTGATATGCAGGCTCAGATGATGGCTATACTGTCAGTTGCTGACGGAAGAAGTGTAATTACCGAAGGAATTTATCCGGAAAGATTCAGCCATGCACCTGAACTGTGCAGACTCGGTGCCCAGATAGTCATTGAAGACAACAAGGCATTGGTAACAGGTGTACACAAGCTTGAAGGGGCATCAGTAATGGCAAGCGATCTGAGAGCTTCAGCTGCACTAGTTCTTGCAGGTCTTGTTGCAGATGGCGAGACTGAAATCCTGAGGGTTTATCATATTGACAGGGGATACGAGAAAATTGAGGAGAAACTGGCAGCAGTAGGAGCTCAGATGAAGAGAATCAAGGAAGGCGATGACGAAACATAAAACTGACCTATTACATGAATCTAAACTGTTTAAAAAAGTATTGACATAAAATGTTTAATTGATTTTGGAGTTTATTCATAATATCTTTGGGGAGGTAGAAGATGTCACTTGAACGAGCAATTCTGTTCAAATACTTGAGATCTGAAGAACTTGAGGAATTACAGGATGATATAGGTATTGTTGAAGTCAAGAAGGGGGAAATCATCTTTAATGAGAATGATGAAGGTTCTCACATGTTCATTATTGACACAGGAGAAGTTGAAATCCTGAAAAATATCGGGGATGACAAGGTTGTTGTTCTTGCTGTTCTTGATGAAGGACAGTATTTCGGTGAAATGGCAATAATTGACCAGTCAAAAAGGTCTGCTACTGCAAGGGCAGTAAAAGACAGTACTTTGAGAACCCTTTCAAGTCATGTTTTGTTTGATCCCCAGAAAAGCTCTCCATTGATTGCCAACAAGATTTTAAGAGCTTTGCTTGAGGTGTTTGCATTCAGACTCAGGGAGAATAACGTTATTGTATCAAGCCTTGTTCGTTAGAACAGCTTTAACCTGCTTGCTATTTTTTTCAGGTTTGATAATGGCAGAAAAAGCAGGTTTTGCTTCACTTCTGATCTATCCTGGAGCTGAAAGCACTGGATTGGGAGAAGCTTTTCTATCTCTGGCTGATGGCTCACAGGCAATCGGATGGAATCCAGCAGGATTGACAGAGGGAAGATCAGTCAACATGACTTTCTCTCATAATAGCTGGCTCGCTGGCATGTATCATGACTATGTTTCAGCAAGCATTTCCAGGGAAAAATATGGATTTGGATTTGCTGTAACAACACTACATGTAGAGGATATTGAAGCAAGGGACAAGGCAAGTGAGAAGCCCCTTTATACATTCACATCAACTGATTTCAACTTTTCCCTGGCATATGCAAGGAAAATGAGCGAAAAACTGGCAACAGGCATCGCAGTTAAATTCCTTTACGAGAAAATTGCATGGGATGAAATATGGTGGGGAGCAGTTGATTTAGGTAGCAATTATCAATTCAACAAGGATTTGAGGTTTTCACTTGCTTTAAAGAATCTGGCTCCAAAGAAGGCAATTGATGACGAGAAAATAATGATGCCAATAGAATTACGTATGGGCACTGCTTATACATTGCCATTTGACATGAAACCAGCAAGAATAATTGCATCCATGGATTTAAGCCAGATTTACAATGAAAGATTTGAAATCTACTCAGGCGTGCAGACAGTATTCTATGATATCCTGACAGTAAGATTTGGCTTGAAACCGCTTTCAGAAGTATCTTTTTTCAGTACAGGAGCTGGATTAACCAAGGGTTTCGCATCAATAGATTATTCCTTCACTCCCTTCAAGTATGATTTAGGAGTTAACCACAGATTTGAGCTAGGAATAAGTTTCTGATGGAAAAAGAGAGAGTAACTATAGAGGAAGTAAAGGAAATTGCAAAACTTGCAGGATTATCATTTGATGATAATGAGCTTATTGAATTTAAGAAAAAATTCGAAGATATCTTAAGAATGGTTGATAAATTGCAGGAAATAGATACTGAAGATGTGGAACCTTTGACATATCCAATGTATGAAAGCAGCGGTTTTGCTCCTGATAAGGCAGTGTCTTTTGAAAATCCCGAAATCCTTATAAATGCATCTTCATTTCATACAAATCATTTGTTCGCAGTAAAATCTTTCACTGCAAGGGAGCTTAAACAAGGAGAGAAGAATGAAGGGTAAGATAAGCATTGGTAATCTGGATGAGAATCTTGCTGCTCTTATTTGCTACTTGCCAGTTTGTTTTAATATTGTGTTTTGTGTCGTTCTCCTGAAATCAGAGAAATTCAACAATTTCATACGTTTTCATGCTATTCAATCATTATATCTGACAGGTCTTTTCCTGATCATAAATGTTGTTTGCTGGATAATACACTTAATACTGGCTTCTATATCTGAGCTCCTTGCATCAACTTTCGGTTTCTTGTTCAGTTTCATAGGGTTCATATACATGGTTTTATCAATATATACCATGCTGAAAGCTTATGCTTATGAGGAATGGGAGATTCCTTTAATCGGTTCCTATGCACACAAAACAGTATAAATGAACTTCCAGATTTCCTATAGCAATATCAAACAAGGGATTGTTGATTTTCTTTCATATTCATATAAAAATCCAGCAAAATTGTTCATGGTCTTGTCATCCATTGCTGCTTCAATCCTGTTTTTATATGTCGCTTTTTCTAGAATAAATTATGACTTTGATCTTGAATGGAACGAGGGATTAGTACTTGACAATGTCTGGAGAATCCATGATGGATTGCCTGTCTATACGAAACCTTCACCTGGTTTTATATCCAATATTTACCCTCCAGTTTATTATTACTTTGTTTATTTTCTATGGAAAATCTTTTCCCCGGGATATTTTTCAGCAAGACTTATCTCTATTTTCTCGACACTTATTATTGCATTATTCTTGTTCCTGATTACACAAAAAATCACCAGTAATAAAATTTATTCTCTGTCCACATCAGGATTCTTCCTTGCATCATATTATATTTGCGGCTGGTGGTTTGATCTTGCAAGAGTAGATATGCTGGCTCATGCGCTACTTATCATATCTCTTTATCTTTTAACAGAAGGAAATAGTCCATACATGCTGATTTTGTCAGGTTTTTTGTCTGCCATAACTGTTTTCACAAAGCAAAATATGTTGCCATTATGTCTAGTCTTGCCATTATTGTTAATTTTATCAAAGGAATACAGAAAATCACTTTATTTCTTCTTATCATTCATTCTGCTTTCATTGCTGATCTTTGTAATTCTGCATTATAATTCAGAGGGCTGGAGTACTTATTACCTGTTTGTTCTCCCTTCCATGCATGAGTTAAGAATGGATCATGTAAGGATTTTCTTCATGGAGGATCTTGGTTACAGGCTTATTCCTGCTCTACTTCTAATAATAATGCTTATTTTTTCGGGAATGAGGAAGATGCTGTCATTGAACAAAACCTCTTTGTATATTGCCATAATAGCATTATTCTCATTATTAATCTCATTCTACAGCAGGCTTCATTATGGGGGTTACAACAACTCACTTATTACATTGTTTGTCTTTCTTCCACTTTGCTTGACAGTTCTATTGAGCGGATTGAAAGACGATGAGAGAATTTTAGGGAAACTGGGATGTGAGATTCTTCTCTTTGCCCAGATAATACTCTTGTTGAAATCACCATCCATGGCAATTCCGAAAGAGAGGGATCTTGTGAATCTGAAGAATTTCAAAAGCAGATTTGTTGAATCATCATCGAAAGGAAAAGTATTCATGCCTTGCCATGGTTTCTGGTCAAGATATTATGGTGGTGAAGTTACTATTCATCAAATGAGTTTTATAACAAGCGTAATACTGAAACCGGGCAGCAAATCCTCAGTAACTGATGAATTCGAGAAAGCTATTGAAAGCGGAAATTACAGGATATTGATATTCGATTATTTGCCTGCTGGAAGAGTAGCCTATTTCATAAAAGAGAAATACAAGACAACTGGAACGGTGAAAGATCCCCCGAGAATGTTTACCGGGATGCCATGCAAGCCTGTTTATGTATGGGATCTGAAAGATTAATTATTCTGTTTTTCCATAATGTAGAATAAATTATCAAGGATAAGAAAGCAATAGATAAATCTCTGCTTGACTTTTATGTAAGCAATTTGTATGAGATATTCGAAAAATGCCTTGACAGAAAAAATAAAAAGGTGCAAAGCAATACTATGATAATATAATAATAGTAGAATAGGGGGAGACAATATATGAAAATTCTTCTTTTTTTCTTTTTGTTATATTCAACCTTTTCCAATTCTCATCCATGGCCACAATGGGGACATGATGCAAGGCATACAAACAGGACAGACATAATTGGCAGAATCCCCAATGATGATATTACTCATTCAGAAAACAAGCATTATTCGCCTGGATTCAGTGCACTTGCAAATATCAATAACAAAAACTACATGATTGAATATTCATGGTACTGGAATAATTCATCAACAGGGAGCTCAATCTCGCTTTATAATATGAATGATAATAAGTATAAAGGCTTTTTCAGGAATAAATTTTATGATTATGATGAACGACTTCAAATGTCGAATGTATGTGTCGATGAAGATGATTTAATCTATTTCACTGTTACAAATGAATTGAATGAGAGTTTCTTATGTGCTGCTGAGCTTATAGAGAATGATTCATTAAGATTGTATTCAATGTATATAGGTCCCTATTATGGACCTTTAAGTCTAGGGAAAAAGCATCTTTTTGTTACCCACAGGGATGAAAATGATCCTGACAAGTCTTTATATCTCGCTGCAAATCGCAAGAATGATCTCTTGAAGTGGTCTATATATCTTGATTGTGGAACATACGGTTCTAATGCAGCAATTGATGAAAATGAAAATGCTTATGTGTTGACTGAAAGACATTTATTCAAACTAAATACTGAAGGAGCTATATGCTGGAAAAATCCAGTGAAAATCACTTTTTTTGAAAAACCTGTCCTTAAAATCGCAAATCAAGCTCCAATGATTTCAATGCATGACAAAATCATAGTTAATGACGAGGAAAATCTTTATGCTTTCAATCCAGAAGATGGAAGTATATACTGGAAGGTTAGTAATGAAGGGAATGCTGCACCTGCAGAGGGAAAAGACGGAACAATTTTTGCAACTACATCTAGTTCATTGAAAGCATTCTCACCTGATGGAAATCTTCTCTGGGTTAATTCATGTTCTAATGATGGATTCCCATTGACTATAGATGGGGCTAACAAGATTTATATTATCTCTAATGATATGTACAAAAGTAAGATAAAATGTTTTGATAGTAAAAGATGGAAGTATGGAGAAGGTTTTTGGGAATATGAATACGAGTACCATAGCGAGGGATCAGCTGGAGAAGAGTGGATTAGTGAATGTACCTATATGAGAGGTCAGCCTGTAATAATTCCAGATGGCAGGATACTTTGTAATACATATCATTATGAAGGCTATTCCTGGCGTGGCAGGTATCATGGCTATGATTATAGTTACGGAAGTGGAGGTCATTGCATAATAAAAGGTACAGATACTCATAGTTGGGATTATAATAATATCTGTGTCACGAAAAAATACGACAAGAAAAGCAATACTAATACCAGATTCAGTTTCAACTTTTATCCAAATCCTGCACGAGGAAAAACCAGCTTGAAAATCACTACTCCTTCAGAAGATACTATAGAAATATTCAATGCATCAGGAAAAAGAGTATTCCATCATAGTCTGAAAACAGGAACAAACTATATAACCTGGTTTCAGGAGACTCCAGGTATATATATAGCTAAGCTGAAAAAAGCAGGAGTTGTGAAGAAATTAGTAAATATTGGTGAAAAGGAGTAGCAATGAACAAGAAAAATTTCCTTTTTATTATAATAATGCTTTCATTTGCTTTCCTGAATGCAAAAAAGGGTGATATTATCTGGAGTTACAAGCATGAGGAAGCAGAAACAAACTATGATTCCTCTCCATGCATTTATCTTGATAATGTCTATTTCGGAGCATACTATTTCAAATGGTATGAAAACTCTTATGAATACGGTGGTGAAGGCTTTCTTTCTTCCATAAATGCATATACAGGAGGATTAACCTGGACATATAAGAGCTCCTATTATGGTTTTAAGAAACCTGCAATATCTGATTCTGTTTTATACTGTACAACAGGTGGAAACTACTATGATTATGGAAAACTAATAGCAATTGGAATAGAAAAGGGAAATGAAATATGGACTTATCAAGGTAACAATGGTTACTCTATACCATTGGT
Organism: Candidatus Coatesiibacteriota bacterium; assembly: GCA_016927185.1. Taxonomy (GTDB): domain Bacteria; phylum JAFGND01; class JAFGND01; order JAFGND01; family JAFGND01; genus JAFGND01. Next base: position 1,780 of record JAFGND010000058.1, on the reverse strand, counting down.
TTGTTATGGAAATATTTATTGTAATAGTTCAGAATATTATTCTCAAATTATAATAGCATTATCAAGAGAAAACGGTTTGATCAAATGGAAAACAAGCATAAAGACATCAAGATCTTCTCCTGTTGAATGCAATGGTAATATTGTGACAGGATCTAATAATATATTATACTTGATAAATCCGTTTGATGGATCAATCATCAGGACTTTCAGCATAAATGAGAATGACGCAAATCTTGATGCAATACCATGTGTTGATAAGAACATGGTTTTTACTAATAGTGGCAAAACAATCTATGCAATCCTTGATTCTGATTTTTCATTGATCTGGAAAAAGAGTTTTAATAGCGAATATGAAACATCCCCGATAGCTTATAATAGCAAGATACTCTTGAGTGGAGGGAAACAAAAGCAGTTCTGTGCAATCAATGAAAATGATGGATCAGATATCTGGAATTTCACTACAGCTGGAGAGGTTTTATCTCAAGGCTGTATTGGCAACAATAATCTTTATATAAATTGTTCATCAGGCTATTTATATTGCCTAGATCCTGAAACTGGCAATCTGAAGTGGATTAGTGAATGCCTGGATAGCATTGAAGCTACTTCCCCGGCATTTCTTAATGATATTGTATATGTCTGTAACAAGAGGGGAAGGATATATGCATTACAGGCTGTTGATGGATACATAAAAGTCGAAAAACCTTCAGGAGGTGAATTATTTGTTTCTGGAGAAACGATTGACATAGAATGGACATCAGAAAACATAGATTCTGTAAACCTGTTATATTCAATAAACAACAAGAAAGATTTCAATTTCATAAAGAAAATCAAGAATACTGGAAAGACAACATGGAAGATACCTGAAGGAATTTGTTCTGATTCATGCTTTGTAAGAGTGGAGAACCTTAAAAGAAATATTGGTGACTCCAATGATTACCCGTTCAGTATTCACAGGGCAAAGATCATTATAACTGCTCCAAATGGAGGAGAGAGATGGGTTTGGGAAAATACTTATGATATAAAGTGGGATTATATAACAAATATCAGCGATAGTGTTAAAATAGAATATACTATTGATAATGGAGCAAACTGGAATGAAATAACAAAAATCTCTAACTGTGGTTCTTTCTCATGGACTGTTCCTCGCGAATATGGATCAAATAGATGCATTATAAAAATATCAAGTTTGAAATATGATGAGGTTATAGATGGAAGTGACAAGTGGTTTTCAATTATTCCTCCTTATGAATATTTCACAAATATTTGTGCAGTTAAAACTCCTCTTAAGTTAATTCTATATCCGAATCCTTTCAGCAGCAGACTATCTATAGAAACTTCTGAAGAAATGTCATTTTATTCAATAACTGGTAGATTGATAAGAAAGATTGGAAGGGGAACATATAATCTGGATACATCTGATTGGGCTTCTGGATTATATATTATAAAGACAAAGAAGGGAATTCTCAGGATTACAAAACTTTGATTATTTACCTAAAATTATGCTAAATACTTGGAATTCTTAACTTAATCTGCTTTTGTTAGAGTTGCCCCCGGCTGGACGAAATTATAACTTGTTTCATATCACCTGATTCTGATTTGATATGCTTTATGAAAAAGTAAGAGAGATAATGAATAAAGAATCAAGAATTAATACGTCTTTTATGTGAAAGCATTTCAAAAATCATTGATGACTATTAGACTGCTTATCATTTAGAGTTAGAGTCCATCATGTCTAGGGGCTAGATTAAAAAAGAGAATAAAAATCCTTGACAATCTATTT
>JAFGND010000057.1 GCA_016927185.1 Candidatus Coatesiibacteriota bacterium | reverse complement strand
TGGGTTTACAAGACAAATAAACCATTATTAGCAACTCCATGCGTATCAGATAGCATTGTTTATTTCACTAGTAGTGATGGCTATCTCTTTGCTGTGAATACTGGTTTTAAGGATGGTTTTAATAATAAGCAATCCTCCCAGCACCTTCCCTCTCCCTCCCTCTCCGCACATCCCAATCCATTCAGGGACAGACTTACTATAGAAACATCTGACAGGGCAAGAGTTTATTCCCTCACTGGGCAATTCATCATGAAAGTAGACAAAGGCAAGCATGAACTTGATACTAGCAGGTGGAGAGAGGGGATCTATATTATTAAATCTGCTTCTGAAACCAAACGTATCGTAAAAATTCAATAACCTTTACCTTTATTTATGAATTAGCTAATTTCTTGACAGTTTTCTTGAAAGTTCAATGGTTGACATTGCTTCATGCCGGTATCGTCTAGTGGACCAGGACATATGGTTCTCAGCCATAGAACCGGGGTTCAATTCCCCGTACCGGTATTCTAAAAAGGATTTCTGAATGATACTAAGAACTATTACAAAAGCCGATTTACCTCAGTTCAGAGAACTCCTTAAGTATTGCTTTTTCATGACAACAGAAGAAACAATCAAATGGTTCCCTGAAAATAGGGTAAACAGGTATTCTTTTGGTATTTTTGATGGTAAAATACTTGCATCAGCAGCAGTTTTCTTCCCCTTCCAGATCTGGCTATCCACGGATTACCACAAGATGGCTGGAGTAACCTCAGTAGTAACAAGACCTGAGTACAGAAGAAAAGGATTAGTGGACAAACTCATGATCCACCTTCAGGAAAAGATGAATGAGTACGGTTTTTATATGTCCTCCCTGATGCCTTTCAAATTCTCATTCTACAAGAGAATGGGGTGGGAGTACGGCAGCTTCATAAAACAGTTCACTTTCAAGCCTGAACAGATGGAAAAAATCAATGCCGAAAACAGGACTATTTCAGAAGGTTCATGGGAAAGAGATATCCCAAAGCTCTATGAAATAAGGGAAAAAATTCTCAAGAAACGTTATGAAGGATGGAACAAGAGGGAGAAAGTATTTCTCAAGCAAATGTTCCTTGTAGATGTAAGCTCAAAACTATATTTCATAAAGAACGGACATGAAATAACAGGTTGTTTCATTTCTTATGTAGAAAAGAAAAAACCAGAGAAGAACCTGGTAATTGCAGAGCCAATTTTTGCTGAGAAAGATGATCTGGATGCAATAATGGCATTCTCTTATAATCATCTGGATCACCTCAAGGAAATAGACTTATATACTGCAATGGATGTTGAAATATGGAATTATCTGCGTGAACCAAGGATTACAATAAAAATAATCCCTCAGCATCAGCATAAAATAATTAATGTTGAAAAGGCACTTGAAAATATAAAGATTAACAAGGATATATCTGGAGAAATAACTTTCGTTATAGATAATGATTCATCAGCTCCATGGAATAACAGGAATTATCTTGTTGAGGCTTCAAAAGGCAGAATGAAAGTCACGAAAAGCAATATAAAATCCGATTCGAAACTTACAATACAGACCTTTTCACAGATTTTTTTCGGATTGAAAAGTGTTGATGAGCTTATCTGGGAGAAGAAAATCCAGATAAACAAGAAGGAGCTTACTCTCTTCAGAAAAATCTTTCCAAAGAGGAACTTCTGGTTTCTTGACTGGTTCTAGTTTTCCAGTGGCTTGAGAGCTGACGCAATATTCTTGAAATGATCCCCGATACGTTCCAGATTCATGATACCCTCAATTATGAAAGCATTTATTTCCGGATGATCCTCCTGGCAATTCCTCAATGTGACATATTTGTCTCTCATCGTATCTTCCATGCTATCCACTTTTCCTTCAATTTCAATTATCCTCATCGCAAGATAGTTCTTTTCAGGCTTGATTATCAGTTTCTGTGCCAGTTCTGTCATCTGTCCAACAAGTGCATACATATGCTCCATATCACCAATAGTCTCTTCTGAAAACTTGATATTCTGCTTCTCCATTCTCTCAGTCAGCTCTGACAAGTTTATTATATGATCCCCTACCCTTTCAAGATCGTTCACTGTATGAATCAGTCCAGGAATTGTGTTCAATTCCTTAGTATCAAGAGGTTGTTGATTCAGATCTATTATGAAGGTAATCAAGTCCCTGTAAAGACTATTCAGCTCCTCTTCTTTTTCCTTTATGGCTTCTATCGTAGAGCTATCAAGACTTCTGAAAAAGCCATCCATTTCTGAATACATCTCTTTTACAAGCCTTGACATCCTTTCAACTTCATTTATCGCCTGATTAAGAGCTATACTTGGGATTACTTCCATGCTCTTGTCAACATGTGACAAGCGAGCTTTTCTTTGCAATCTGTCCGGAATTATCTTTGTAACAAGCCATGCTAGCGGTTTTACGAATGGCAGATATACAAGTGTACACGTTATGTTAAATATGGAATGTGCATTTGCAACGTATCTCAAGGCACTCGGATGATAACCATTTGCATCTACGAAATCAAAAGGCTTTCCTATAATCTTGAATGTTACAAGTGATACTATATCTATGAAGTAAGGAAGAAAGATGAGGATAAGCACTGCTCCAATTGCATTAAAAAGAGTATGGAACATGGCCACTCTTTTTGCATTTGTATTCGCATTCAAGGCGGCAAGCTGAGCTGTGATTGTAGTTCCAATATTATCTCCCAGCAAGATAGGTACTGCACCCTGGAAATCAACCAATCCGCTTCCTACCAATGCCTGGAGCATACCTATTGTTGCACTACTGCTTTGAACGATGCAGGTCAGAATAGTGCCAATTAAAAGACCTAAAATGGGACTATGAGAGAATTTCCTGAATAATTCCATCATGTGCGGATCATCTTTCAAGGGAGATAATCCTGATGACATAGTCGCCATTCCAAAAAAGAGAATACCAAAACCAAGCAAAACCATCATCCAGTTCTTGATTTTCTTCTTCGACCAGAACAAGTATCCAAAACTCCCGATCCCTATTGCCAGAGGTGCCAGACTCTCTATTCTGAAGGCAATCAACTGGGCAGTCATTGTAGTTCCTATATTTGCTCCCATGATTATTCCAATTGCTTGAACCAGATTCATTACACCTGCATTAACGAATCCGACTGTCATTACAGTTGTACCTGAAGATGACTGAATAACTGAAGTTACTAACGCACCTGTTATAACACCTATTATTGGCTTGTTTGTGAACATCTCGATTATACGTCTCATCCTTGAGCCAGCAACCTTTTTCATTCCATCAGAGAGAAGCTGCATTCCAAGCAGAAACAGGCCTAATCCTCCAAAGATTTTCAATATTATAGAGAACAAATCCAAAATTATGCTCCTTGAATAATAACATAGTTACCAATTCCTTGTGCTTCTTTTTCGTCAAGATGCAAAAATCTGTTTTCTTCAAGATACTGGCAAACTGCCTTGACAAATTATCTCATTATTAGTGCATTAATTCACCATGCCGGATAGAGATAAACCAAAACTCCCTGTTTATATATGGATTATTCTTGGATTGCAGACTCTCCTGTTATTGCTGGTATTCATCTTCCTGATGCCAACGAAGGAAATAGAGAGAACTCCTACTCTGAAGCAGGAAATAGCCTTGCGAGAAGTAAGACAAATAAGCCAGCTTGTTTCAGTTGAATATAATGATTTCATGATATACAAATGGGAAGATACAAAAGATCTTGATATTCCAGTTCTCAAGGAGTATATTAAATCCCAGAAAACTGCACTTGTTATAGTAAAGATGAAAGTCCTGATTGGTTTCGACCTTCAGAATGAAAATTTCTCCGTAAAACTTGATGACAAGGTAAAAAAGATTTTCATTACTCTACCGAAACCAAAGATTTTAAGTATTGATCCACAAATAGAAATATATAATCCAGAAAATGGCTGGTTCAATAGATTTAATATAAGTGAGGATACTAATAATATTTACAAGCAGGCAAGAGAAAAAGCTTCCAACCAGGCATTAAATAAGGAATATGAACAAAAGGCAATTAACTCAGCAAAATCATTTCTTGAGAGTATTTTCAAGATATATGATTATTCAACAGAGATTGAAATAAAAAATGACTGAGAAGATCTTCAAGATAAACAATCTAATAAAAAAATATCCTGAATTTACATTAGGTCCTCTTGATATCGAATTGAATGAAGGTGAAGTGACTGGTTATATAGGGCAGAATGCTGCTGGAAAAACAACAACAATTCGCTGCCTGACTGGATTATCAAAAATAGATTCTGGAAGCATCAAGATATTCGATAAGGATACAGAGAATTTCCGATGCGATATGAAAGAGAAGATCGGCATAATATATGAACAGCAAATGTTCTATGAAAACATGAAAGCAGGCTGGAACTTGAAAACAATCTCCAGTTTCTTCAAAAATTGGGATACAAAAATAGAGAATCATTTGATTGAGCTGTTCAAGATAAACAGGAATCAGAAAGTAAGTGATTTATCAAGAGGAACAAGAGTGAAACTCGCATTCTTGGTTGCGCTTTCCCACAAACCAGAACTTCTGATTATGGATGAACCCACATCTGGGCTTGATCCCATTGTCAGGGATGATATTCTGGAGTTTCTGGCAAGATACAAAACAGATAACAAGTGTTCTGTTTTTTTCTCGTCACATATAATTAGCGATCTGGAGAAAATTGCAGATACAATAATCTTCCTGAAGGAAGGCAGAATAATATGCAAGGAAAGCAAAAGTGATATAATAAGAAACTGGAAGATATTCAGTTTCAGCTCAGTTGTTGAACAGCTTAAGAAAGATACTGCAACTGTTTCCTGGAGATTATCAGATGCCAAATTCACAGTAATAAGCAAAGATGAGAAAAGTACTTTTTCAACTCTTAGCTCACTTGATGTAAAGCCAGCTGAAGTCATAGAGACTAACCTGGAAAACCTTACTATTGAGATACTGAAAGGTAATGGAAATATTTAAGTTACTTGTTTTCGAGATAAGATATCAGCTGAAATCAATGATATTTTCAGGGATCATCTCAGTTTTTCTTATATTTTTCATAAGTTTAAGGAATGTCTCTCAAACAGAAATCAATTATAATGATATCATCATTTCTTCCTTCATTGTTTTCAGTTTCTTCTTTTCCTGGTCATTTATTGCAAGATTCTTATGGACAGAGGACAAAGAGAAGAGATGCAGCCTGTTTTTCACCTTCCCAGTTGATAAAAGGAAGATAGCCTTGTTCAGATTTCTTACCCCACTGTTTCTTCAAATCAGTTTTATAATGCTCTTCATGTTGAGCATTCTCTTGTTTAATCTTTCAGGTTTAAGTATTGACTTGAATATACAACTGATGCTCACAATAAGTTTCTTGATACTTATCTTTACATCTCTTTTTCTTCTCTTGAGAGAATTCCTTGATTTGATGCACACAATGACAATAATGAGATTTTTTCCAATAGTTGCCCTGGCTGTGATTTATTTGTTTAGATATTTGAACTTTCCCAGCTTAATTCCGGAAGGACAATCAAACTGGGAAAATTATCTTTTTCCGTTTATTCTTGCAGTTATATATTTTTCAATAATAAGTCTTGCTTTCCATCGCTTCATGACAAGAAAGGAATATCAGTAGTTTCATTCACTGAAAGCAAGATAACCAGGCACAATAACATTTACACCTGGAACCACCATCATGATTCCCCACCAGCTAGGTTTTCCAAGTCGCTCTGCTATTACCATCCAGACCATAACACCTGCAGCAATATTTACGCATGGTATGAAGAAAAGAACTATCCACCAGATAGGTTTCTCTGCACACTGTACCATGATATAGATATTAGCTATTGGTATCCATGCCAGCCAGGAATTCTCAATACCGAGCTTGTTTGCTATAACCATCAAGCAGTATGAATAATAGCAGTAAAAAACCAATCCTAATCCCATTTGCAGCAATGAGATAAGAATGCTCATCGAAGTGTCAGCCATATCACTCATTTTACCCCTCCTTTAAAATATTCTAAAATAAGTAAACGGACAATTTAATGCTTGCACTTAAGCCTTTCTAGATTAAGGAAAAGAAGTAGCTTGTAACAGTCTTTTTCCAATTCATTAATTCCTGAATTGTTTTCTATCTTGTAATCTATCCTGTCCTTTTCTTCTGGACACCCCTTGCAAAGTTTCAAAACACTATCCACTTTTTCCAGCTGCCATCCTTTCTCTAGAAGCCTTTTTTTTCTGAGATTAACATCAGCAGTGACATAAATAATATAATCAAGCTTTTTCGAGAATTCCCAATCCCATAACAAGGCTGCATCCAATACTATATCTTTTGTATTGCTGCTACTCCAGATAATTGATTCAAGTCTTTTCTTGAGTTTTTCACCTACAATTCTGTCAATCAGCTCAAGATTTGCATTGCTGCTGAATGCCAGTTTTGCAAGCTCACTCCTTATGATGTTTCCTTCTCTATCTGTAATACTATTGCCGAAAACCTTCAGCAAATCTTTCTTTGTTTCTTCACTTTCAGTAAGTATTTTATGACCTTCTTCATCAGCATTTATTACTTCATATCCTGCATGATGAAGGAAAATTGCTACTTCACTTTTTCCTGAACCAGCTTCACCTGTAATACCAATTTTAAGCATAAAAAAGGGTAGCTTTTTTCCTGCTACCCTGGTTATTGCTACTTCTTCTTTGGTTTTTCTTTTGGTTTTTTCTTGGTTTCTTTTTTTTGTGGAGCTTTACCAGCCATAACTACCTCTCTTCCTTAAGGTTTTGGATTCAATGCTTTCTTTGTTGAAGCATCATTTTCTTTTTTCTCTTCTTTCTTGTAACCTTCTGCATCTCTGATAGACATGTTCCTTGTATATTCATTTATGGCATATATCGCTTTTTCTCCGTCTATCTTGAAATACGAATTGTTGTTATCTTTCATTTTCCCATAGATGAACTTATAAGACTTGTTATCATCCAGTTCAATTATTATATATTTCTCTATTGGGTCAAGTCCAAACTCCTTTTCCTTGCCCGGTTCACATGTGTCGTTGGCATAGATACTTGAAACTGCATTCATGAAACTCTCTACTTTTTGCTGATCTATATTAGCTATCTTTGGAGAAGTTATTGTCCATTTTGCTTCCTTAATCTTTTTTGTTTTCTTTGCACCCTTTGCATCAGGATCGTCAACTTCCTCTTCTTTCTCTTTGTATTCTGTCCTTTCCAATATAATTATATCCTTCCCAAGATGAACTTCTGCCCGTTTTATATTAGCTCTGTCACATTGAAAAGCCTTATGATCTACCCATGATTTACTATCTGGCATATCATTATCACCGTATACCAAAAAGAGGGAGTGAATGTCCTTGGTTGCAATAAGCACATCTTTTGCGTCTAGAAGTCTAATAAAACTCTCATTATTATTGGGATTTTTCTTGCCCAATAAGAATTTTACATGCTTTCCATCTTCTGTAGAAATAACGACATTTATTGAGTTTTTATCCCCCAAACCATAATCATCAAGAATCTGAGAATCCTTTTCCTTCAATACAGCCTTGAGACCTTTCAACTCCTTGAATATATACTCGAATTTGTTCTGTTCAGCTTTGTAATCAAAAGATGTTGGGACATACCAGATCTTGTTACGCTTTTCAAGAACAAACTTCTTGTCACCTTTCACCATTTCGATTTTATTGATTTTATCTACAGGAAAATCTGAAGGAATAATCTCGATAGTATCTTGCTTATTGATCACTTTTTTCTGTTCAGTTTTCTGAATTAAAACATAAACTGCAACCAGCACAACAAATATTATGGATAATATTATGTATGTTCTGTTATTCATTGATATCTCCTCTCTGTTTTTCTTCCTCTTCTTCCTCTTTCAGAAAGGATTTTCCCATTATATACTGAATCAGGCTTCTATTGCTAAGTCTTCCTGCCTTGAACTGCCTTCTTACAATGGATCTTACTATCCCGAATATGATGAATATGAGAGGAATACCAGCTAGTACCATTATCCTCCAGAAAAGCATCTCACCATTTGAAGGTTGCTGGAAACGAACTGGCAGGAATGTCTTCCCTCTAATATTTATCAAGTCCTCTCCTACTGTTAATACATCAACCGTATTAACAAAAAGGAATATATTCTGGAAATACTGCAATGAGTACTGATTTCCGATTAAATCATCTTCAAACATCTTTGTAGAGCCGAATAATATAAGACGTCCCTTGCTGGGATCAAGTTTTGGTTCTTTCCCCTCTTTTCTGGGATACCTGTTAGGTCTTCCTTCCGATTTCTGCCATTCAGGTGCCTGTTTACCCTGATAAAGATCCGGGAATTTACCAGTTACCACAACTCCACCAGCTTGTTCTCCTGCTCTTTTTGTAACTGGCTTGAAATCATCTGTCTTCATTTCACTCTTCTTGAAGTTGACAAACCAGGATTTATCCGTTGTTGTGAAAAGAATATCTGTTTTCAAACCTGTTGATGCCAACTTCTTTTCATCTATCTGGACAGCATTACCCCATAAATAAAGAAGATTTGATATATGTTGAGTCATCGGAGAATCCTTCTTTATGAATTTGTCTGTTATCATCATTTGATGAGGCAATTTCACAGGGACTGGTTGTTCACCGCTTATTGGCATTGACATTGGAAGAACTGATTCATCGCAGAGAATTTTCTCTTTCAATCCTACACCAAAACCGGTAAATATCTTTTCAAGACCTGTTTTATTCTCTACAGTCTCTATGAATACACCTCCATCAGGACTTCCTCTCAGCTTGTATGAATATAACTGGGCGCATATAATTACATTACCACCTTTCTGGAGGAACTTGTTGACTTCATAAACCTGCCTGTCACTCAATTCTTTTGGGTTCATGATTATGAAGGTAGTGGCATCCTTTGGCAATGGATCTTCTTTGTTGAAATTTATCTTCACAACCTCATAATTCTGCTCTTCCATTACTTTCGTGATGGTCTGATAATTATCCTTAGGTTGTGGAGGCTGTCTGCCCATCTGCATATACATCTGAACCATCCAGGGTTCTACTGGTTCCAACGGTGCATAGATAGCTACTATTTGTTTCTGATCCGAAGTCATCTTGACTATTCTGGAAATCACTTCATATTCAAGATTGGCGAAAGTGCTTGGGATAACCTGCGAGATAACTTCATCTTTCTTGTCTTTGTATGATATAACAATGGAACTGAATATTATCTTGCTTGAAATCTGATCCTTTTCATAAGCTTTTACTGCAAATGGACTTACTCCCTTTGATTGAAGTCTTTTTTTCCATTCTTCATCCAGCGTTGGATTCATGATTTCTATTTTCATTTTACCGTTGGTCACAGATGCGATTTCTTTCAGTTTGTCATTAACCTGTTGCTGCAAATCCTTCCATTCGGCTGGAAGTTTGTCAGATGAAGAAACATAATATTCTATATTTACTGGGACTTTCAAACCAGATAGTATTTTTGAAGATGTAGGTGAAACAGTGTATATTTTATTCTTTGTTAAATCCCATCTTCCCCAGTTCAATCGCAAAACAAACAAATTCAAGACTATTATAATTGCTGAGATTATTACAGCAAAAATTGCAAATCTCAACCAGTAATAATATCTCTCGTTCATTAGTATTTCCTCCCTTCCAAAGAAAAAATATTGAAGGTCAGAAATAATCCAGTCATTGTTATGAAGTAGAATATGTCTTTCAATGAAAGCACTCCTCTTTCTATACCGTCAAAATGTGATTTCATGCTAATCACTTGCTTCAGGAAAGTTCCAAGACCATTTACCCAACCATCAATTGGAGTTATTATGAAATCATAACCGACAAGCAGGAAGAAAAGACACAGTATCATGCTTAAGATGAATGCTGAAATCTGGTCCTCAAACAATCCTGAAACGAACAATCCTATTGATAAGAAAAATCCTCCCAAAAGAACTGTTCCAAAATAACCTCCAATTATAGGTCCCCAATCAGGTGTACCAAGTTTTGCCAGCATGATAGGAATTATGAGAGTACCTGCTATTGCTATCTTCAAGAACGCAAGACTTGCAAGAAACTTGCCTATAACTATATGATATGTTTCAATTGGAAGTGTAAGCAGTAACTCAATAGTTCCCAGTTTTCTTTCTTCTGCCCATAACCTCATCGTTATTGCAGGAATGAAAAAGGCTAGAAAAATGGGTATCAAACCAAAAAAGCCTCTCATATCAGCTGTCAACGTAAGAAAGAAAGTATTCATGAAGAATGCACTATTCAACACAAGAAAAACCACTACGAAAATATATGCTATTGCAGAGTTGAAGTAAGCATTGAACTCTCTTCGCATAACAATCATAATTTTATCCATTAGTTTTCTCCTTGCGATTTTGATTTCCTGATAAGATTAATAAATGTTTCTTCAAGAGAGAAATCCCTGTCGAACAATGATATTATTTGCCACCCTTTCAAGGATATTATCCTTCCTATTTCCTCTTTTATATCTTTGTTGGCTGGACTTGTTATCTTCAAGGAAGTCCTGTTTTCAGATGATTCTTTTTCGATAAGTCTTATTTTATTTATGGAGCTTATCTTCTTGAGTTCAGCTTCTACTTCCTTGAAAGGAGCAAGCACAGAAAGAAATGTTGTTTGATATGCAGCTGCTTTCAATTTGAGATCCTGGAGATATCCATTCGCAGCAATTCTACCTTCATTAATAATTAGCACTCTATCTGTTATTGCATCAACTTCCTGAAGTATATGTGTGGAGAAAATTATCGTTTTTTCCTTTGCTAAATCCTTTATCAGTTTTCTTATATCAATTATCTGTAAAGGATCAAGACCAGAAGTTGGTTCATCAAGAACCAGCACTTCTGGATCATGAATTAAAGCCTGTGCAAGTCCAGTTCTTTGCTTGAAACCTTTTGAAAGCTCACCAATATCTTTTCTCAGTTCAGACTCCAGTCCTGTTGCCTGTATAACCCAATCAAGCCTTTCCTTTATTTTCTCAGGTGGAAGTTCTCTTGCCCTGGCAACGAAAGTCAGGTAATCCTTGACATTCATTTCCTTGTAAACAGGTGAGTTCTCAGGAAGATAACCAATTTTCTTCCTGACTTCTATTGGATTTTTGTTTATATCCATATTATCAACAAAAACCTCACCCTCAGTAGCTGCAATATAGGTAGTTATAATTTTCATCGCTGTTGACTTCCCTGCTCCATTAGGACCGAGAAAACCAAGTATTTCCCCTTTTTCGATCTTGAACGAGATCTTATCCAGAGCAACTACCGAACCATAGATCTTAGTTAAATTGCTTACGCTAATCATCTACTTACTCCTTAATTTCCAATTCCCTGCTTTGATGAGACCTATAAAAACTGTTTTTTTGTCAATAATTTCATTGTCTGAATTCGATCATTATTGCCAGCAGATTCAAGAAACATGTCTTCTTACATTGATATTGAATTATCGGAAAAAAACCATGTCTTGCGGATAGACATTTATGAATTCTTGCTTATTCCTTATTTAATAGCTAACTAAAACAGGTAGTTTTTTCTTGACAAAGAAGCAGACAAGAAATGAAGCACCTTTAAAATATCACAAGGAGTTATATGGATTTAAAGGAAATTATACTAAAACTGACAAACAACCATGGAGTGTCAGGCAGAGAAGAAAATATCAAAGAGATAATCAGGAAGATTGTGGAACCAATTTCTGATAAAGTCTGGACTGACAAACTTGGTAACTTGTTCGCCCTGAAAGAAGGGAAATCAAAAGATAAAAAAAGATTTCTGATTTCTGCTCACATGGATCAGATAGGGATGATAGTGCTCAAGATTGAAGAAAATGGAATTATAAAATTTCATTCCCTTGGAGGGATAAATCCATTAACATTAGGAGGGACTCCAGTGATCATTCATGGCAAGGAGAAACTCTATGGTGTTATCGGTTTAAGGCCTCCTCACATTGCAAGGGAGGGAGAAGCTGGCAAAATTGGTAATATGAAGGAATTATATATAGACACTGGCTATACCAGAAAAGAGCTAAAAGATAAGGTTCAAACAGGAGATATAATAACTTATGATTTCGAGACTGAGATACTGTTTGATAAATATCCTATGGGTCAGGCTATGGACAACAGAGCTGGTTGTCTTACATTAATTGCAATGCTTGACAGGCTGCAGATAATCAAAAACAGGCATGATGTGATAGCAATGTTCAGCGTCCAGGAAGAAGTAGGTCTGCGAGGAGCCAAGGTAGGAACTTATTCAGTTGAAGCAGATTTTGGGGCTGCCCTTGATGTTACTTTTGCTGACCCAATTGCAGATCAGAGAGATACAATAAAGTTTAATGATCCAGGCTTTGGATTGGATAAAGGACCTAATTTTTGCCCGAAATTGAGAGAGCAATTCGTAAAAATCATGGATGACGAAAGCATTCCTTATCAAGATTGTCTTGCTCCATATCCTGGAGGCACTGATGCATATATGATGCAGATTATAAATGGTGGAATTCCTGTGCTTGGGATTGACATACCATTGAAATACATGCATACACCAACAGAATTTGTCAACCTGACTCAGATAAGCAATGCTGCAAGAGCATTAGCTATTGCTTCTGCCTTGATTGAGTTCCCTTGCAGTGAGGAGGTTATCAAATGATAAAGAGACTGATTAAGCTTTCAAATGCTTACGGAGCAGCCGGAGACGAGAAGGAAATAAGGGACTTTATAATAAAGGAAATCAAGAATAATGTAGATTCCCTGAAGATAGATCATCTGGGAAGCCTGATTGCATTCAAGAAAGGAACCAATGATAAAATAAGGGTTCTTCTTTCTGCTCACATGGATGAAGTAGCTTTGATTGTTGACAAGATTGATGATAATGGATTGCTAGGAGTAAGTTCGGTTGGTGGCTTTCTGCCAAAAGTAATCCCAGCCAAGAAAGTGCTGGTAGGCAAAGACAGGCTTCCTGGTGCAGTAGTTCTAAAATCGCTTCATCTCATGCGACCTGAGGAAAGAGAAATGCCGGTTTCAATCAGGGGATTGAATATAGATATAGGAGCAAAAGATAAATCATCATGCAATGTTTCTATTGGTGATTATGTTTATTTTGCTACCAAAGCAAGGCAGCAGGGCAATTACCTTTTCGGAAAAGCTTTCGATGACAGAGTGGGTTGTGCAATTCTATGCGAAATTCTTAAAGAGAAGAAATTACCTGTATCTGTCTATGCTCATTTTTGTGCACAGGAAGAAGTGGGTACAAGAGGAGGACAAACTGCAGTATTCAACAAGGAAAGATTGAAGTTCAATTTGAATCTGGAAGGTACAACAGCAAATGACAGGGATTTTATAAATGATTTATCCCCGACAACAGAGATTGGAAAAGGACCAGCAATAACCATTATGGATTCAAATATAATAACTAATACAAAAATCCTTGATTGGGTTCAGGCGATTGCAAAGGAAAAGAAGATTCCCTATCAATTCAAGAGATCAGTAGTTGGAGGAACAGATGCAGGACCTATCTATACATCAAAAGAAGGATTGCCTGCTTTGAATATAGCGCTTCCATGCAGATATATTCATTCACCTGTTGCCATAATAAGTATACCGGATCTAAATGCTATGAGGGATTTGGCACTTGCAGTTGTAGTTAAAGCTGAATCTTTTAAAATAAAGTAGAATTAGGAGAGTGAAATGGAAAAGAAGTATCTTAAAATATTCAAGGAATTCGGGCCTTCAGGAGATGAAGAAAATATAAGCAATTATCTGAAAGAGCTTATGAAATCATTTGCAGATAAGTGTTATAATGATGTATTAGGAAACCTGATATGTGTAAAGAAAAGCAACTCGAAAAATGCCAGGAATATAATGCTTGCCGCTCACATGGATCAGATAGGATTCATAGTAACCCACATTGACAAGAAAGGATACCTGCGCTTTCATTCAGTTGGAGGTCATTATCCATATAATCAAGTTACCCAGCGAGTGATTTTCAAGAACGGAATAAAGGGAATGATTTGCTATGATAATGAAGAGTGTCTGCCAAAACTTAAGATAGATAACCTGTATGTAGATATTGGTGCAAAAAACAAGGAAGCAGCAGAAAAACATATAAAAATTGGAGACAGATTTGTCTGGGATACCGAACCATTTGAGCAGTTTGGGAATTTGTGCTCAATGGCTCTTGATGACAGAATAGGTTGTCTCATCCTTATATTACTTGCAGAAAGACTTAAAGCGGCAAAACATAATATATACTATGTTTTTACTGTCCAGGAAGAAGTGGGTGTAAGAGGAGCAAAGACTTCTGCTTTCGCCATTGAACCTGATCTTGGTATCGCTCTTGATGTTACAGGGAGTGATGATGCACCTGGAAATCAAACCAAATGTTCAGTAAGCTGTGCAATGGGAAAAGGAACTGGAATAAAAATAATGGACTCCGGAATAATCGTCCCTAAACAGATTGTTGACTGGGAAATAAGCCTTGCCGAGAAACACAAGATTCCTTATCAAAGAGAGGTATTAACTGGAGGGGCAACTGATTCATTCGCTATCCATCTGACCAAAAAGGGGATACTTGCCTCTACTTTAAGCGTTCCAACAAGACATGTTCATTCTTCTTCTGAAATATGTTCAATTGCAGACGTTGAAGCAACCGTAAAATTGCTTAAAGTAATTTGCGAAAGTGAGAAATTACCTGTTTAAAACACCTGGCAGAGACTACTCTGCCAGACAGACTGATATAAGGTTTTCAATTCATGTTTATAATTATTACTCAATGTTTTTCAGTAATCAATAACAAGGCAGAGTATTATTAAGAAAAAATATTTGTTAATTTTTATCCCATTGGTTTTCTTAGTGATATTATCACTTGCTTATTATCTTGATTATCTGAAAAAACAAGCACTCCTGAATGGAACATATGATCAGAAACTTATAACCTTAGGGCAAACTTCTGAAAACAGTTCCGAAGATTATCAGAAAATAAGAGTTATAATGTTCTCTAAAGCAGAAAAAAGGCTTTCCCCTTTTATTTTCACATTAATAAAAAAACATCAAGAAGTTATGTTTTCAAATATAATCAAATGGTCGCAAAGCAATGATTCGGATCTGAAAGAAGGAATTGCGGAACTTGCTCAATCATTACGTGACCCAAGATTTATTCCTTCGTTGGAGATACTTGCTAAAGACGAAAAACCAGGTATTGCAAAAAAATCATTAGAAGCTCTTTCTTTTCAAGGAACACCATCTTCAAAAGCAGTTTTATTAAGCTATTATAAAAACCGGGATAATCCAGTCGATTTAAGAAGAGATGCCTTGAAAGGTTTCATGAAGAACAATCTGAAGACTGAGTACTCTCTTTTGAAAGGAACCTTGAAAGATTCCCTTTTTACAGACATCACATTAAGTCATTTATCAGATTCAGTTGTTGTAGTTAACAAGGATTTGACTCCTGTCTTGATAGAAATACTACGAAAAGAGAACAGGAAGTATAATTCCTTGGTATTTTTGATACTTGCAAAAATTGCAGTTTCAGATGCCCTTACTCAAGCAATGAGTTCATTAAGAAATAGTGAATATATGGAAAGCAGTTCTGCTATTTTATATCTGACTTCCATAAAGGAAATTGCATCAAGGGAAATACTGGATTCTCTTTCCGTTTTTGAAGAAAAAGCGGCTGAGAGAACAGACAGTTCAGATGCAATATATCTTAAAAACCTGCTTGCCTGCATATTGAAAATGAGGGATAGAAAATCAATTCCAATACTCATGAGGCAAAACTGGAGAGAAACTCGGTATTTCATGGACATTCTAGGGACATTATCAAAACTTGAGGCTTATGAAGCAATCCCTCTTTTCAGAAAAATGTGCAATGATGATAGTAAGGAAGCATTAAAAGCTGCCATATTATGGGGAGAAATGAAAGATGAGGAAGCAATCCCTTATCTGGCAAATCATCTTCAAGAAACAATCAATCCAGCTGAAAGAGAAGAAATATATCTTACACTGGCAGGAATAAACTCTCTGGAAGCTATCTCAATTGCATTGAGAGGTTTGAAAAACAAGGTTTTTTCTGAAAGTATAACTACAGAGCTTAAAAACCAGAAACCTTCAATAGACAGCCTTGTTTCACTGGAATGGTCTAATATGGATAATATGCAGAAAAACCAGATATATAAGGTTCTGGCAGCTCATAAATCAGATATTGGAAAAAGAATATTGATAAAAGAATATGAAATTGCAACAGAAGAAAAACAGGTAAAGGATATTGAAAAGGCTTTGATATCGTTTGAAGCTGATGAAGAGATAGGAGATATCTTCATAAATAGGCTTGAAAAAGCAGAAACTAAACAGGAGAAAGAGGATTTACTTCTCTGTCTGGCCAGGGGGAGATACAGGAAAGCAAGAGATATACTCCTTAAATCACTCAGCGAAACAAGAGGGGAACTGCGCGGAGTCCTTGTCCAATACTTCAGAGATGATAATTCAGGTGAAGTCAACGAAATAATGTGGCTGCTTCTAAAGGAAGATGATCTGGAGACAGTTGTTTCTGCACTGGAAATAATACATAAGAATGGAAAGCAATCGGATATGAAAAAACTTATAGCATTTGAGAAGGACTTCAGGAAAAGGACAAAAGAAAGAAGAATATATGAATGGGATCAAAACTCAATTATGCTGATTGAGAAGATAGATGATCTTATTGAAAAAACCAAAGATAAATGGAAATAAGCCTTGAGTTTCTTACCTCAAGGCTTTCAAAAAGCTTATTCGCCTTTCAGGGAAGCAAATCTTGTTACCAGTTTTGCAAAATCACTTGCAACACCAGGTATGTCATTTGCTGACTTGACAGACAGTTCTGCTGATTTTTTCAGTCCCAAACCGGCATCCTTGAATGCTATTGGATCTGGAATTGATTTGCCCATTATTTTCTTTGAAAAATCATTTGGTGATGGTGGTGATTTTACCAGACTTTGAACACTTGTTACTATTTGTGGAGCTTCCTTGATCTGATTGTCAAGAACTGTCTTTATGTTTGCCATCTTGGTTTTAAGCTCTTTCAACATTGTCCAGCCTTTTCCATCCTTTTCATATTCATCAATATCCTTGTTTGCTTCACTAATCAAGTATTTTGCCCAGACTATTGAAGCATAAAGAATTGCTGTTTTCTTGAAGATATTGTCATATTTGGCATTCTTTGTGTATTTGTATACTACTGGAGTTCCTTCTTTTATAATTCCCTCCAGTTTCTTATCCTTCTTGATCATATCCTTTACATCTTTTGCAGTCAAGAAAATGTTGTATTTCGTTTTCTCCAGAGATTCAAGAGATTTGTCCAGATCCGAGAGTTTTACCTGAACGTCTCCAGCAATTGCCGGGGCAGTTATGCAGAATACAAAGACCGATGCAATGATTGTTACTAACAATTTTTTCATTTTTCCTCCTATTATTCTTAATTTTGTTTATAAATCATCTCCATAAATATATACGGAGAAAAATCCTTTTCATCCTGTTCAAGATGAGATATTTTGCAAAAAACTTAACAAAGAAAAAATCCTGTTTAGTTGCTTGCTATATTTCAAACACATCTCTTCTTTGTCCAGAACTTTATTAATAAATTCCTTATTGAGTATCCAGCCATAACCTGGACCGATATTATTCCATATTTCCTTCATCGATAATCTCAAGTATTTTCCTGTCCATTTACCATAATCAGTTGGAAGCTTAGGTTTTTCACCCACACCTATTTTTAAAGCTATGGAATGAGTCAACCATGAAATTGGATTATAGCCAGAACTTATGGAAATTCCTCTGTAATCTCTTTCAAATTCCATCAAATCAGGGATCGATTCTTTTATGAAATCCCAAATGAGTTTCTCGTTTCTATTGTAAGCATCAGGCAGGGATAACGAAAACTCAATCCAGCTTTTCGAGTGCAAAGGATAGAAAGGTTGAACAAAAGCTGATATTGTATAAGTCAAAGGTCCCATTCTTTTCATGTTTTTATGGTTAGCTGCAAATACTTTTGCCCTTTCTGAAGATTCAATGCTTTTATATCTCTCTTCTGCTCTTTGCAGGGATCTGTTTATTTTCTCTTTTGATTCTTCAATAAAATCAGTAGCTATTAAATCCTTCCAGTCATCAAAGCTGCAGAAATCTTCTAATTGCCAATGTTTCCCATCCTTCTCCATGAAAGAAAAACCTTTTTCCCATTTCCCCCTCGTATCCCATGCCCATGAGCCACTGATCAAGAGTTTACTAAATGGAGTGATTGATTTCAATACTCCCAGGGCATGTGCATAATTCCAGTTAAGCATCCCCATTGACAAGGAGGATATTTCGACTGCATTTTCAGCCAAATCAGAAAGAAATTTCTTATTCAGGATTATTTTCTGGTATTCAAGTTTGAATTTATTAGCAATCTCTTCGGAAATGGATATTGCCAGGGAGCTCTTGCGACCAAAACTGCATATTGCTGGATTATAACCAGAGAAAATCATTGCTGCAAGCAAAAATCTGCTATCTGAACCTCCACTTAAGGTTAATACATAATCTTCCTCATTTGTCAGGAAAGAGAATATCTGCTTTAATACCTTCTTTGCCTCAGGAATCACTTCTTCATCATTCAATGCAGTCTTTTTAATCGGTTTCCAGTGAAATCCCCTCAATAGTCTATTCCCTTGATGCCATATATACTCACCAGGTTCAAGCTGCTTGATATTTTGAAATAATGTATCATCCAATAATGGGTAGCCTATCAAGAGTCTTGTCAAGACTGATGCTTGATCAATCTTAAGCAAATTCTTGTTGTGATATAGAATTAACCTTATATCTGTCCCGAAGAATATTTTCTGTGATATTGGAGTGCTGTAATAAAGTGATTGTGAGCCTGTTCTATCAGCAGCAATAAGGAAATTATTATCATGTGGAGAGATGTATGCCAGGGATAATGAATAATCTTCTTCTGATATCAATTCCAGAAGTTTGGTTCCCACTTCACTTGATTTAAGATTTTTGTCAGTAATCAGTAAATTAATCTTATGATAAAAACCTGGTGAAGCATAACCATCTACTGCAACCTTCTGCCCATTGAAGCCTGACAGCAAACCTGTATCACTTCTAATGGTGTTTGAAGGCAACCTGTATGCCAGGAAATGCCTGTTTTCAGAATCTTCTGCCTTGATACTTGGAGGAGTGAAATATCCTACTATTCCAAACGTATTCTCATATGAATTCATAATCCCAAAACCTCCATTTAGTGTTTATTTGTCAATCGATTTCAAGCCTTAAATGCAAATGCTTTTTAAATAATATACTGAAAATGATGCTTGAATAAGCCGATGGAATTTGCTTTACCTTTATGAATATGCATTTTCTATTGACAAAAGCATTAAATATTAAGGTTTGGCTTCAAGTAAATCAAAGCGAGAAATACAATGAAAATCGAAATAAATGACAAAACAGTGGATTTTGTTGATAGGGAAAAGTCCGTTTATCAGATAATGAAAGATATGGAGTTCAAGGATCTGGATAAAGTACTGGCTGCCTATTTCAATGACATTCCAGTTGATCTTTCCTTTATTCCTGAAAATGATGGAATTGTGAAGCCCATATTATTCGAGGATGAGATAGGTAAGTCAATCTACTGGCATACTTCTTCTCATATCCTTGCTCAGGCTGTCAAGCAGCTCTTCCCGGAAACAAAACTCGCAATAGGTCCCTCAATCAAGGAAGGATTTTACTATGACTTTGACAGGGATACCCCCTTTACAGAAGAAGATCTGAAGAAGATAGAGAAACAATGTAGCAAGATAATAAAGGATGATTTGATAATAGAGCGTTTTGTTTTAGAGAGGAAAAAAGCTATAGAATTTGTCGAAAGTAACAATGAATTCTACAAGAAGGAGCTGATTGATGATCTTGAAAGTGATACTTTTTCCTTCTACAAGCAAAACGGATTTGTTGATTTGTGCAGAGGACCTCATCTTCGAAGTACTGGCAAAGTCAAGGTATTCAAGATCTTATCCCTTGCTGGTGCATACTGGAGAGGCGATGAAAAAAATAAGATGCTGCAGAGAATATACGGAATTTCATTCCCTTCAAAGGAAGAACTTGATGAATATATAGTGAGACAGGAAGAAATCAAGAGAAGGGATCACAGAATCTTAGGCAAGAACCTTGATTTATTTTCATTTCATGAAGAAAGTGGAGCAGGTCTGCCTCTATTCCATCCAAAAGGTGCTATTCTAAGAAGGATTATCGAGAATTTCTGGATTAATGAGCATCAATCAAGAGGATATGAACTTATATGGACTCCTCATATTTACAGATCCGATTTATGGAAGATCTCAGGACATTATGACTATTTCCTGGAAAATATGTACAGGTTTGAAATTGAGAATCAGGAATATGTTATCAAGCCAATGAATTGTCCAGGTCATATACTTATATATAAGAGCAAAATTCACAGTTATAGGGAGCTTCCAATAAAATTCGCTGAGCTGGGAACTGTTTACAGATATGAGAAATCTGGTGCATTGCATGGTCTTTTGCGGGTAAGAGGATTTACCCAGGATGATGCACATATATTCTGTACAAAGGAACAAGCGGAAACTGAAGTAAAAAAAGTGGTTGATTTAGCTTTGTTCATGCTGAAAAGATTCGGTTTCAATGATTATAAAATTGAATTATCACTGCATGATCCAGCTTCCACAAAAAAATATGCCGGGAATGAAGATAAATGGCTGTATGCAGAAGAGGTATTGAGAAAGTCCTTGAATGACATGAATCTCCCCTTCAAGGAAGCTTGCGGAGAAGCAGCTTTCTATGGTCCCAAGATAGATATCAAATTGATAGATGCAATTGGGAATTCATGGCAGGGACCAACAACGCAGTTTGATTTCAATCTGCCTGAAAGATTTGATGTCACTTTCAGGAACAGGGAAGGAAATGAAGAACAAGTAATAATGATCCACAGGACTGTTCTCGGAGCAATAGAACGTTTCATTGGAAATCTCCTCGAACATTATGCTGGCGCTTTTCCAGTTTGGCTGTCACCTGAACAGGTAAGAGTACTCACTATAAAAGATGAAGTAATAGATTGCGCGGAGGAAATCATTAAAGAACTGAAATACAATCAGTTAAGAGTAAAATCTGACTTCCGGAACGAAAAACTTGGCTTCAAATTAAGGGAAGCAATAACTGAAAAAACACCTTATATATTAGTTATTGGCGAGAAAGAGGCACAGAATAATGTAGTCAGTGTTAGAAGCTATGCCGAAGGAGATCTGGGACAAATGAACCTGCAGGATTTCTTGAAAAAAATTAGTGAACAGATAAAAGAAGGTAAATAATGTCTTACTTTGAGATAGACAAAGTAAAGGAAGTAGAGGGTTTTTTCAAGAAAGAAAAAGAGAAACAGGAGATGGAAAACAGGGAACTTCTGGAAAAAACTAAAATGGAAGGCGAGAAATATATTATACAGAAAACTAAAGAAACAGAGATGATCAATAACGATTTAATGGAAAACTTGAAAAATCAGTTAGAAAATGAAATAGAAGATCTTGATAAACAAACTGATGAGCAGCTAAAGCAAATTGATGAAGCCATAAAGAATAATTACAAAGAAACTTTTTTGTTAGTCTACAGGGAAATTCAAAGTGGCCAAAGCTAAGGTAAAGCGTTTCTTTATTGCTGCAAGCAGGGAAAAAGAGAATATAATTATTTCTTCACTTCAGAAATTCGGGAAGCTTGAAATAAGCAATCCAAGGGAAATCCAGGCAGAGATTTATCCTAAAGAAGACTTCAAGGAAACGGAAGAAAAGATAAGGGAATACAGGAATATAATAAATATTCTGTCACTCCAGAATGAAATAGTTGATACCAAGCTTCTGCTAAAACCGCTTGATTCGCTTGAAAATGCAAAAAATGAAATACTGGATATAGAGGCAGAGAGAGCAAAAATAATCATAGAAAGACAGAAACTTCAGCAGGAGCTAAATCAACTTGAAAGATGGAACAAACTTGAAGTTTCCCTTGAAGATCTCGGAGATTTTGCTCATGGCAAAAGTTTTATCGGCTCAATTCCCCAGATAACAACCCATAATCTGGATTCAATAAAAAACTTCTTCTATAAGATAGTTGATACATCAAACAAGGAAAACAGGATCTGGATTTTATGTACAAATGACACTTTTAAAGAGGCAAACGAGATACTTAAATCCTCCGGTTTTACTTCTGTCTCCCTTCCAGTGAAAAAAGGTTTTATTATGGATCATATAACTAGCTGGAAGAACAAAATAGAGAAGATCCAGAGTAAGGAAAATGAACTTGCTTCAAGACTGAATAGAATGTCAGAAAAGCATGCCAGTGATTTTCTTGCAGCATATGACTATTACTGGAATTACAAGAAATGCAGGGAGATTTTTCCATTCCTTCAAACAACCGAGAAAATCTTCTTCATTGAAGGCTGGATAGCTGAGAAAAACTTGAAAGATCTGGAAGCAGTAGTTGAAGATCTTCAACCGGTTTATATTTCTTGCAGGGAACCTCTGGATGACGAAAATCCACCCACGATTCTTGATAATAACAAGGTGGTTGAACCTTTCAGTTATGTTACAGAATTATTTGCATTACCCAAAAAAGATGAGGTAGATCCTTCACCATTTATTATGCCATTTTTTGCAACCTTTTTTGGCGTATGCTTGACTGATGCAGGTTATGGGATAGTAGTTTCCGCTTTCTGTATCTGGTTATTCATTAGATATAGCATAAAAGGAGAAAACAAGAGCCTTCTTGGAATTCTTCTGATATGCGGATTATCAACGGTTCTTATAGGGACTTTAGTGGGAGGTTTTTTTGGAATTGACATTGACAATCCAAAGCCAGCTCTCAGTTTCTTTGCAAATATTGCACAAAAACTGAGAGTCATGAATCCTCTTGATAATCTCCTGCTCTTCTTCTATATCACATTGGGAATAGGAGTAATACATATATTTACCGGAAAATTGATAAATATTTATCAGGTTTGGAAGGCAGAAGGATTTATTCAGGGAATACAAGTTGCTCTTCCATGGTTAACATTCATCCCTGGTTTCGTATTATTTCTTGCTACCTTTCTTTTCAATATTCAGGGAATTCCAGATATTGTGATGAAGACAGGTAATTATTTGCTTATTTCCGGACTCATCCTTATTGTATTGCTTGCTGACAGAGGGCAAAAAAACATTGTTGCCAGAATTGGGAATGGTCTTTTTACTCTATATGGAGCTCTCTCTGGTACTTTATCCGATATATTATCATACGCCCGTTTGCTGGCATTGGGCATTGCTACTGGAGTAGTTGCAATGACAGTAAATATAATTGCAGAAAGCATCGCACAAATTCCCAAGATCGGAATTATTTTTGCCGTTCTTATATTCATTATTGGTCATACTGCGAATATTTTAATAAATGCACTTGGAGCTATGATACATTCAACAAGACTTCAATATGTTGAATTTTTCAATACATTCTATGAAGGGGGAGGAAAGGAATTCACTCTGTTTAAAGAAGAAAGACAATATACTTATTTTGCTGATTAAGCCTTAAGGAGGTTTCTTAATGAAATCACGATTGATAGTTCTCTTTTTGATTGTAACTGCAGGTTTAATTCTCGCAGAGGAACAAACTGGCATATCAGTTACCAACTTACCTAGTTCCTGGGGGTTGGCATTGGCAGCATTCGGAGCTGCGATCTCTGTTTTCCTTGCAGGAATTGGTTCTTCCATGGGAATAGGATTATCTGCATCTGCTGCTGCAGGTGTTATGAGTGAGAATCCGGCAGGATTTGGAAGATACCTTGTACTTATCGCATTGCCAGGTACACAAGGTATTTATGGATTTGTAGCTGCGTTCTTGATCCTACAAAGAATAGGAGCTTTCAAAGGACCCTTGAAAGCTATCACGCCAGATCAGGGATGGTATTTCTTTTTTGCAGCACTACCAGTAGCTTTCGCTTGCTTCCTTTCTGCAGTTTATCAAGGAAAAGTATGTGCAAATGGAATATACATGGTTGCAAAACAAAGCAAGGAAAGCGGAAAAGCTATTGTAATGGGTGTTTTTGTTGAATTCTATGCTGTTCTGGGATTGCTTGTATCATTCTTCCTTATAAATGCAGTAAAGATGTAATATGTCATTTGAAGAAATACTTAAGACTGTTGAAATTGAAAACAAGAAAGAACTGGAAAAGCTGAAGAATCTTGGGATTCTTAAATCCAGGGAGATTATGGAGAGCTTCGAGAAAAAGGCTAACGAGAAAGCAAATATCATACTGAAGGAGGGAGAAAGAGAAAGGGAATCTTTCAAGAAGCAGCACTTGTTGAACGCTTATCTTGAGCAGAGAAAGAGAATTCTGGCAAGAAAACAAAAAGCATGCTCTAAAATAATAGAGAAAGTCATGGAGAAGATAGTAGCTCTCCCAGATGTTGAATACAAGGAAATCATGAAAAGCTGGCTGAAGCAATCTGTGGAAACAGGTAATGAAACCATCTTCATAACAAAAAGAGACAGGGAAAGACTGGATTCAGATTTTCTTGCCTCAATAAATGCTTTTCTCATTCAACATAATCTGCAAGGGAATCTGAGAATTTCATCACAATTTTTGGCAGATGATCTTCTTGGAGGTTTCATACTCGAAAGAGGAAAAATAAGAATAGATATGACATTAGTCAGTATGGTAAAAGAGAAACAGAATAAGCTGGAATTGATAGTCGCGGAAAATCTGTTCAGGAATCCTGACAGGAAGGATGTAATATAATGGGTGACAGCAAATATGCTTATCCAACTGGAGCTTTAAGGGCAAAAGAAAACACCATCATTGACAGACACAAGATCAATTCACTTGCTGATGCTGAAAATGAATATGCCTTGTTGAATTTGTTAAGAGAAACAATCTATGGAGATTTCATAACTGAAGAGACTACTCCATCTTCTTTCGAAAATATTCTTTCCCTGACTTTCCAGAGAGAATGTAATTTCATAAAAGAGATAACTCCTGAACCAAATATTACCAATTTATTCTTCCTGAAATATGATTTCTTCAATGCAAAAGCTTTGATGAAAAGTTCAATACTTGATGTACAAACTGAAAATCTATATAAAGATATAGGTCTTATATCAATAGATGATTTGAAATCCTATATTAATGAAGAAAGCAAGCCAAAATTAAACAATGCTCTAAAGGAAACACTGGATAGCATAATCAAGGATAAGAAAAACATAAACCTGTTCGAGATAGAAACAAGGCTGGACAAATCATATCTGCACTATGCATTGGAGCAGTCAGACCATTATTTGTTGCTGAAAGACTTCCATAAATCATGGATTGATCTCACAAACATATGTTCCTTCCTGAGATTCAAACTGGATTCAGATGAAATAGAATTATTCAAATACTCATTCGTTTATGGAGGATATCTGGAAAAGAGTGTTTTTCTCAATCTCTGGAAGGAAGAGATGCTGAAATCCTCCGATTTTTCAAACAGGTATAAATCTCTCATTGAAACTGCTCTTGAGGAATATCAAAAGGAAAAAACACTTGAAATCATGGAGAAAGGGAAAGATAATTTCCTTCTCAAGAAACTACAGAATGCCAAGTATCTGTCTTTTGCCCCTGAACCTTTCTATGCTTTCCTTCTGGCAAGAGAAAATGAGATAAAAATACTTCGGATTCTTTTTGTCGGTATGATAAACAAAATGTCCAGGGAAAAAATAAGAAAAATGTTGAGAGTTAGTTATGTATGAGATGGCGATTATTGGTGAAATAGACTCTATTCTTCCATTTAGAGCCCTGGGACTGGAAGTCTATGAAGCTGAAAGCAGCAATGAGGTAATAAAAATTATAAAACAGCTTTTCAGGCAAAAAACATATAAAGTATTAATCGTTACTGAGACATATTTTGAAGAAGTATATCCAGTATCGAGCGAACTTGAAAAAAAATCATTTTATCCTTCTGTTATATTTATACCAAGTAATCAAGGTTCAAAACAGCTTGGATTGCAGAAGATCAGGAAAATTATTGAACGAGCAGTAGGTGTTGACCTTCTATTTAAGGAGTAATCCATGAATGGGGATTATATTGAGACAGGAAAAATCGTAAAAGTAGCTGGACCACTGGTTATAGCCTCCGGGCTTACAAAAAGCAAGATGTTTGATGTTGTAAGGGTAAGTGATTTGAAGCTAATCGGTGAAATCATAGAATTAAGAGGAGATACTGCTTCCATACAGGTTTATGAAGAAACACAAGGTCTAGGTCCGGGTGAAGCTGTATATTGTACAGGCAAGCCATTAAGTGTTGAGCTGGGACCTGGATTGATTGAATCGATTTATGACGGAATACAAAGACCGCTGGATTTAATAAGAGAGAAAACTGGGAATTATATTACAAGAGGCTTGAATGTTCCAGGGCTTTCAAGGGAAAAAACGTGGAATTTCATACCAACACTTCAAAAGAATGAAGAAGTCCATGGTGGAGATTTCATTGGCTATGTACAAGAAACAGCGGTTGTTAAGCATAATATAATGATACCTCCCAATTTATCTGGGATTATTATTGATATTCTTCCAGAAGGATCATATAAAATTGATGAGCAGATTGCCCTTCTCAAAACAGCAAATGGCGAAGAAAGACCTTTATATATGATGCATACATGGCCTGTTAGAATAGGAAGGCCTTTCAGTAAAAAACTTCCTCCCAATCAGCCAATGGCAACAGGACAGAGGATCATAGACATGCTGTTCCCTCTTGCAAAAGGTGGAACTGCTTGTGTTCCTGGACCATTCGGATCAGGCAAGACCGTCGTACAGCACCAGTTAGCTAAATGGGCTAATGCCTCAATAATTGTCTATATTGGCTGCGGAGAAAGAGGTAATGAAATGACGGATGTGCTGCTTGAATTCCCGGAACTGGAAGATCCCCAGACGGGTCATCCCTTAATGAAAAGAACAGTTCTAGTGGCAAACACTTCAAATATGCCTGTTGCAGCAAGGGAAGCTTCAATATATACTGGAATAACTATAGCTGAATATTTCAGGGATATGGGATTTGATGTAGCACTAATGGCAGATTCAACGAGCAGATGGGCAGAAGCTATGAGGGAGATTTCAGGGAGATTGGAAGAAATGCCAGGAGAAGAAGGTTATCCAGCTTACCTGGCGACTAAGATAGCTAGCTTCTACGAAAGAGCTGGCAAAGTCATTACTGCTTCCAGGAAAGAGCGGATTGGGAGTGTTTCAGCAATAGGAGCAGTTTCTCCTCCAGGAGGCGACTTTTCAGATCCAGTTGTTCAAAGCACTCTCAAGGTTGTCAAGGTCTTCTGGGGACTGGATAGTAAACTGGCTTACAGAAGACATTTCCCGGCAATCAACTGGTTATCAAGTTACTCACTTTATCTTGAATCACTCTCGGATTTCATGAACAAGGATATTGATAAAAACTGGATGCCAAACAGATACAGGGCAATGGAAATACTTCAACATGAAGCGGAATTAGAGGAAATTGTAAGACTTGTGGGAAAGGACAGTCTATCACCCAAGGATCAGCTAGTTCTTGAAACTGCCAAATCAATCAGGGAAGACTTCCTTCACCAGATTGCATTTGATCCTTCAGATACGTATTCAAGCCTTCACAAACAATTCCTGATACTTGATACAATACTATTTATTCACGATGTTTCCATGGATCTTATAAAGGAAGAAATCCCTCTTGGCAAGATAATCGCTTTGAAAGTCAAAGAACATGTAGCGAAAGCTAAATATGTTGATGAAAAAGAACTTGATAAGATAAAGGAATTGAAAGTCGAAGTTGAAAAAGAAGCTAAAGAACTACTTCAGAATTTGAAAACAGAGGATTAGTATGGTAAAAGAGTATAAAACAGTTTCAGAAATTATTGGACCTTTGATGCTTGTTGAAGAAGTGGAAGGTGTTAAATATGGAGAGATAACTGAAGTCGAGCTTCCAGATGGATCAATAAGAACAGGACAAGTCCTTGAAGTTAATGCAGATAAAGCCCTTGTTCAATTATTCGAGGGAACTTCTGGAGTCAATATAACACAAAGCAAAATCAGGTTCCAGGGTAGAGGGATTGAAATCCCGTTAAGTCTTGATATTCTGGGAAGAGTATTCGATGGATTGGGAAGACCCAAAGATGATGGTCCTTCAATAATGCCAGAGAAGAGACTGAATATAAATGGCAATCCAATAAATCCTTTTGCCAGAGACTATCCATCTGAATTCATCCAGACAGGGATAAGTACAATTGATGGATTAAATACTCTGGTAAGGGGACAGAAATTACCGATTTTCTCAGCTAGCGGTCTGCCCCATAACAGGATTGCAGCTCAAATCGCAAGACAGGCAAAGGTTATAAAAGGAGAAGAAAATTTTGCAGTTGTTTTTGCAGCAATGGGAATAACCTTTGAGGAAGCAAACTACTTTCAGGAAGATTTCAGGAAAACTGGAGCAATTGAAAGAGCAGTAATGTTCATCAATCTGGCTGATGATCCAGCTATAGAGAGAATTGCAACTCCAAGAATGGCCTTAACAGCCGCTGAATATATTGCATTTGAAAAAGATATGCATGTGCTTGTGATACTTACTGATATGACAAATTACTGTGAAGCATTGCGTGAAGTATCTGCTGCAAGAAAAGAAATTCCTGGAAGAAGAGGATATCCAGGTTATTTATATACTGACTTGTCTACCATATATGAAAGAGCTGGAAGGATAAAGGGTAAAAAAGGTTCAATTACCCAGTTCCCAATACTCACTATGCCTGAAGATGACAAGACACATCCAATCCCTGATCTGACCGGTTATATTACAGAAGGACAGATAATTCTTTCTCGCGCACTTCACAGAAGAGGGATTTATCCACCTATAGATGTTCTTCCAAGTTTGTCAAGACTAAGAGACAAGGGAATTGGGGATGAAAAGACAAGAAAGGATCATGCAGGTGTTGCAAATCAGCTTTTCTCAGATTATGCAAAGGGCAAGGAAGCAAAAGAGCTTGCAATAATTTTAGGCGAGGCAGCACTAACGGATCTGGATAAATCCTATAGCAAATTTGCAGATGCTTTTGAACTGAAGTTCGTTCAGCAGGGAGAATATGAAGATAGAAGCATTAAAGATACACTAAGTATTGGATGGGATTTGCTAAAAATAATACCAAAAATGGAATTAAAAAGAATCAAGGATGAATATATAGAAGAATTTCTGGGAAAAGAATGATATGGAAATCAAGGTCAGTCCTAATAGAATGGTACTGCTGCAGTTGAAAAAGCAGCTTTCTATGGCAATACGAGGTCACAAGCTATTGAAAGACAAGCAGGATGAACTTATGAGAAAATTCATATCTTTTATCCAGAATTACAGAAGCAGAAGGGAAGCGATTGACGAAATGCTTGCTGAAGGCTACAGGAAATTTCTTGGAGCAAGAGCAATCATGTCCAGGATAGAACTTTTCAATGCCACTGAAGCCCTTCCAAATCAGATAGAAATCAAGACTGACGAAATCAGGATAATGAATACAAGAGTACCTGTAATAGAACTTGTATCAATGAAAAGCCACAAGAATTATAGCACTATTACAACAAGTGCCTCACTAGATGCTTCATTGAAAGATTTTTCTGAGATCTTGCCTGTGATAATAAAACTAGCTGAACTGGAAAAAAGAATAGAGATCCTTGCAATAGAGTTGGAAAGAACAAGAAGAAGAGTTAATGCATTAGAATATGTATTGATACCAACCCTTGAAGATACCATTCATGAAATTTCAATGAAGTTAGGTGAAAATGAGAGAGCAACACTTACTCGACTGATGAAAATCAAAGATATAGTAAGAAGGCATTGATGGAAAAAGCAATATCAGTTTTGCTAATCCTGTTTATTCTTTCAGCATCATGCACTACCACAACTCAATATGACCAGTCGATAACTTCTCTTGCTCTCATAAGATACTATTACAAGGGACTGGCTAAGACCAGCAATCCCAGGTTTCTCTATAACAAATGCATAAGCAAGGAATTTCAGAAAACGTTTACTTTTGGTCAGTTTGATCTGCTCCATAAAGGTCTTTATAGTACGTTTCTTGAAGAACTTGAAATAGAGAATGAAGATTCTAATTCCTGTTCTGCCAGAGTAAAGGTTTTCTTTTACACAAAATCAAATAAAACCAAAGCTATCCTTTATGAAGGAAAGATAGATACAAGGAAGGAAGAAGGAAACTGGAAAATTGTTAATATTGATTTGAAAAAGGGATTTATAGATGCAGTACCCAGGAATAAATTTACACCATCTTCAACAACAATAAAACTGCAACCCTGCAATCCCCTGACTATAATCCATGGAGACAGGAATGTCAAGCAGATTGCATTAACTTTTGATGCTACGGGGGATAATGGACCTGCCCAGGTTGACATGCCTGTTTATGAAGTCTTGAGGAAATACGACATCTCAGCTACTTTTTTTCTCGAGACGAACTGGATTATTCAACATCAGGAACTGGTAAATGATATCACTCAATCGAAAATTCATTCCATAGGCATGCTATCAACATCAGGAATTCCATTTGAAAAGCTTGCTATTGAAGAATTCAAGCAGGATTTGATTGAAGGATTCACCAATTACAATTATTTTTTCTCTCAGCCTCCAAGATTATACAGACCTGCGGACCAGTTTCGCGACTATTCTTCAAGAATTGTAGATCTGGCGGCAAAGTATGGAATGGTTATAATTCTCTGGGAAGTAGATCTGAAAAATCTGAAAGGAGAGAATCCTGGAATAATAGCGAAAAATCTGCTTGGTAATTTGAAAAATGGTACTATTATTGCTTTTCCTATTGATGGGAGATCTCCACAATATTTAGCTGAAGTACTTGAGGTTTTTATTCCACTTGCACAGCAGCAAGGCTATGTTTTTGTCCCGATATCAAAACTAAGGCTTAAGATAGACCAGTAGCAATTGTATTTCTTATCCTTTCAAGACATTCATCTTCTTCCTTTTTCTTAATAATCATTACAGGATCATGAATCAATATTGATATTTCACAATGCTTAACAAGGAAACCTGAAGAAGGTTTGGCTTTATAGGCATTCTTTATGGTTATGGGAACAATGCTCTTGTTTGCCTTTATGGCAATGACTATCATTCCTTTTTTGAAAGGCTGCAAAGTTCCTGTCCTGCTTCTGGTTCCTTCTGGAAATATCGCAATGCTGAAGCCCTGTTTCATTTTTTCTATTGCATTTCCGAGTGCTTTTACTGCCTGCCTTGGTTTGTCCCTGTAAATAAGAATATATCCTGCTTTTTTCATCCCCCAACCAAGAAAAGGAACTTTGAAATAAAGAGGTTTTGAAATCCATCTAAATTCATAAGGAAGATAGCCATTGAGAAGGAAAATATCGAATGAACTGCTGTGGTTTGCTACAAACAAGTATGATTCTTCCGGTTTCAGTTTCTCCAATCCACAAATCTTGACTTTACAAAATGCACCTTTAATAAGCAATCTCCCCCATATTCTTGCAACGAGATGACTTAAATGACCATCAGGAGAAAAAAAAGAGACAACTATTGCTGCAATGGCAAAGATGAATGTCACCACAACCATAAACGGATACCACCATATCGTAATAAGCAAATCTGATATTCTCAATTGAACCATTCAGGATAGTTTTTCTGATAAAAACTCAGGATTTTCTTTACTGGGTTTGAAATACTTACTTCGTCTCTGCATCCAAGATAAGGATTTGTTGAAATGTCATTAAGTCCATTCCTGCATGTAAAGCCTATATCATAATTATATTCTGCTATCTTTGGAATTACTTTCTTGTTTATGCTGCCATATGGATAGGAAATTGCATGTACCCTTATACCCAGTTCCCCTTCAAGAAACATCTTAACAATACCGAGCTCCTTATCCCATACTGACCAATGACCTATCTTTGCAAGATCCTTGTGGCTCCATGTATGAGATTGAACATCATGTCCTGATGCCACAAGTTTCTTCAGATCAGCCAAAGAACAATACCCTCCTCTTCTTTCTGATTTAACCATTTGACCAATTACAAAGAAAATCCCATTGAATTTATATTTTCCCATTATAGGAACTGCATTATCAATAGCATCAGCATATCCATCATCGAAAGAAATAAGAACACTTCTTTTCGGTATATTCCTGGTTCCCTTCAAAAATTCAGCGTATTCAGTTAAAGAAATAGTCTTGAAATCCTTTATCTTGAGCTCTCTCATATCATCTTCGAAATGATAAGGTTTTCTGTTGTATTTATGATCAACATAACTTATATGGTGATAAAAGATATGCAAAACCTTTGAATCATTAGAATATGCAAATGAAAATACAAGTAACAGGAAACTTACTAATATATGACTTGACACCTATTTTTTCAAATTAGCTGATTTAAAACGAACCTTGAAGTATCCTTGTTTATCTGGAATGGATCTTATAATACCATGCATTGAGTCAGATCCCATTGGATACTGGAAATACTCCTTCAATCTGTCTTGTGAAGCACCACTTTTCTTTGCAAAATCATATATAACTCTTTGATAATCATAATCCATGAATATTGCTTCCACCATTCCTGTTGAAATAAGCTTTTCAATCAGGTACCAATTGTCTTTTGCAGATATTTCATCCAGTTTAAGTATCTTGAAATCTTCAAGTTGTTTTCCAGTCTTGTAAAATCCTATCTCAACCTCCAAGCCATTCTGATGACCTATATGCCCTGGAATTGGTCCTCCTCCAGATTTGCTCAGTGTACCAATCAACCATGGTGAAGTACTTCCGAAACTTTTCTTGTAATCATCAAATACTTTTCCCAGTAAAGATTTTATTTCAGGAGTAGTATAAATATATTCAGGATAAATAAATCTGTATGAGTTTGAATTTTCCAGAGGAACTCCAGCTAGTAACCTTCCTGACGTTGGAGTACCTAATGATGAAGTCTTGAAAGGATCTGGTGTCAGTGTTGCATCATCATTTTCTTGCTCATTTCTGTTTTTAATCAAATCATCCTGGTAAACATTTTCTTCATCATCATCAGTTTCTTCTGGAGAGTAGATAAATACTCCTGGGTCCAGCGGCTTGTTTGAAAATCTTATATGATAATGATCAGCATGACCTCTCCAGTGCCTGATTATTCCCATTCTTGAGCCAGGTCTCCTTGGATACTGAAACATCTGTGATAGCATTTCATCGTTCCAGCCGTAGTTCTTTGCTGATTCATATAGTGTCTTTTGAAGAGAATAGTCAAGAAAAACATACTGTACCATTTTTGTACTATAAAGTATTTTGAGGAAATCAAGATTCTTTTTTACATCAATGTTAGAAGCTGTTGTTATACTCATACTTGCAGGTTGATTGTTTTTCTTGTATATTGTGAAATCTCCGTCAATTCCAATCTGATGAGAGACATGTCCCTTGAGAGGTCCTCCATTTTGCCTTGAAAGATCACAAACAAGAGCTGGTGTTCCATCAGGATATAATTTAGCCATCTCACCATAGACATATTTTATAAGCTTGACAGTTGAAGGTGTTCCCCATGAATATAATTCATTTCTTACATTATATCCATCACCAGAATCAAGTTGTACTCCATTGTAAAGTTTTCCATAAAACCTTACGCGTCTCTTTTTTCTTACATAGACTAATTTCATACCGGGTTTTACTCTGTTTCTTACAAGATTTTTCTGATTCATTCTAAGTAAAGTGGAATATGGGATATTCAACTTTCTTGCAATGACTCTCAGGTTATCTCCTTCCTTGACTTTATAGAAGCCTTTTCTCATGATATATTTGCTTTTTTTCTTCTTTTTCTTGCCTTTCTTGTCTTTAGCATTAGTCTTCTTTTTTTTCTTCTGGATTTCCTTCTTCTTTCTGTTCTTCTTCTCCTTGCTTGCAGCTTCCAGTGATGGAATATCATAACTGAAAGAAAAAATCAGAGTGATAAGTAGTGAAATGAAAAAGATTGTCCTTCTTGAGTTAGTCATTATGGTTTCTATTTATATTACAACAAGTTATGTCAAGCAAAAAACGCTTTCCCTTGATAATTATCTCTTTTATAATTTCTTTCCTCCAAATCTAATTTAATAACTTTATCAGAATTTGTCAAATATAATGAGAAACCTAGATTCCTTGATTATTACTGCAAACAAGGATTTTTTAATAAAGCAGTTTTTTTATATATATTTTGTCTTTAAAGGATAAAAAACTTTTCCACAAAAAAAACCTTTAGAAAAGTCTGTTATATCTAAACGTTTCTCAGTAATAGAATGCTAATCAACAACTTAAAAGAACACTGGACTTGGATGTTATTAAATTAATATATGCTTTTTCCAAGGTTTTGCACAAAGTTGTCCACAACAAAGGCATTTCTTCTTGGTTCATGAAACTGCTAATCTCTTATTTCATATTGTACTATAAAATTCCTTGACACCAAATAGCAGGAGATATATCTCTCTATATGCTCAATATTGATATTCAGTCTTCCCTCATGCCTTTTCTGTCTGCCCTGATTCTTGTACTTTCGCTTACAATGAATACATTTAATAAAAAGGTGGGTTCTATAACAGGAATTATGCTTTCAGGCTTGCTGATTCTGTTTGCTGTATTTTTATTCTTTTTCAAGAAAGAGGAGCTTAGTAAAAGAGCAAGAATTTATAATATTCTGACTGTTCTGGCTTCTTCAGTAGTGATTTCAATTTTGTGGGAATATCTCTAGGATTTTTTCAGAAGTATTTTCCTGTAATTCTGATATCTGTAATGACTTATCTTTTCATTTTCCAGGCATTTGATAATTGCACATCCTTCTTCATCAATATGTCTGCATTTAGGCAGAAGACAATTACTTTTTTCTTCTGCAAATTCCTTGAAAAGATAATCTGGTTGAGTAACATCTCCCAGACTGAAGGTTCTTACTCCTGGAGTATCAATTAAACATCCATCATTCCATGGTATCAATCTTGCGTTTGTTGTTGTATGTCTACCCTTCCTTGACCATTCAGAGATTTCCTTGACTTTCTGTTTTGCATCTCTGTCAATCAAATTGATGATACTTGATTTTCCAACTCCTGAAGGTCCGCAGAAAATCACCTTCTTGCTCCTGCTTATCTCTATAATCTTTTCCAGACCTGTCATGCTTTCAATCGAAGAAAAGATGACGTTGTGACCAAGATCTTTGTAAATTCTTGCTATTGATAGAAATATCCAGATGTCATCTATCTTTCTTAAAGAAGGTATCTCCTCACACTGCAATCTGAATTTAACTGATAATTGTTTTTCCTCTTGTGAAAGAGAATTGAAATATAGATCATCATGATAAGCTGGAACCTGGCTGAAATAATTATGCATGAAAAACTGCTTATTCTCGATCAGGTGTTTTCTTGTTTCAGCATCATAACAATCAGCAAATCTGATAAAACGCTCTGCTCTTTCATTCATGCATAATATCTCTGTCAGCTGTGAAGGATCAAGAGAAAGCAAGTCAATTTTATTAAATACTATTGATGCTTCCACTCCTCCTCTATAAGAAGCTAGAACGAATCTGTCTATTAAAGAATATCTTGGAGCTGGTTCTGCCAGACTTGCCATAATTATAACCAGATCTATATTAGCTGCGAAAGTCTGTTCTATTTTTGCTCTGTTATCATATTCTCTTTTGAGTTCATTAATTCTCGTTCCGATACTCAGAAACTCATAGTTCTTATTAATCTCATTATATATAAGCTCCACAGTATCTCCAACAGCAACAAAGCTTTTTTCTTTTTGCATGAGCTGAAGAAGTCTTTTTGGGATTCTAACTGGAAAAATCTCACTATTCAGATAAACTAAGAAACCATCTTTGATCAATTGTGAAACTATACCAGTTATTGTTTTTGAAGTTGATTTTTTCTTTTGTTTTAAAAGTTCTTCCCTTCTCTCTCTTTTTCTTGCTCCAATATGAGAGGATTTTGAATGTATTTTTATCTTTTCATCTTCATCTTCATATTCCCTGTAGTCTTTTATATCCTTATTTATCAATATTTTCCTCTGTCTTTATCTCGTTATCTTTGCAGTACATGAATATTCTCTTTATTTTTGGATTTGAGAATGCTTCAAAAGCTGAGTTTTCCAAATATCTTGTTAAGGTTGATTGAAGACCTCTTGCACCAGTTTCCTTCTTTATAGCTTGATTAATTACAAAATCATAAACACTTTCGTCAATTTTCAATTCGATATCATGAAGTTTGAATTCTCTTGTGAATCCCTCTATAACATTACATTGCAATATTTTAAGTAAAATCTCTTTACTCAAGGGTTGAAAAGGAATTATCCTGCTAAATCTTGCTATAAGCTCAGGTAAAAAACCATATTCCTGAAAATTTGCAATATTATCCACTTCATCCTGTTCATATTTAACAGCAACTGTTTCCTTGAGATCCTCTATGTTCTTTCTTGAGAAGCCAATATTTTCTGTTGTCAGCCTTGACTTGCTTATTGCCTTAAATCCACTGAAAGCACCGCAAGCGACAAAAGATATGTTTCTCGTGTCTATGAATATCCTCTCCTGCATTGTACTATGGGAAAATTCAGTAGGCATTGGAACTTCTGAAGCCTCCAGGATTTTAAGTAGTTCTCTTTGAACTCCCAAACCAGTGACGTCTTTCGTGGTTCCCGCTCCTGCAAAAACTGCTCTGTTCTGAGTAGTTGCAATTTTATCAAACTCGTCGAGACAGACTATTCCTATTTGTGTTTTCAGGATGTTCATGTCTGAAACATAGAAAAGTCTTGTCAGAATTGTAAGCACATCCTGTCCAACGTAACCTGTTTCAGAATAATTAGTTATATCTACAATTATCGTGGGAATGGACAGGTAATCCCTGAAAAGCAATTCTATAAGATAGGTTTTACCGCATCCAGTAGGTCCAATCAATAAATAATTATCCTTGGCTGGCAATTCACATGCTGGAATATTATCTAAATACATGTATTTCATTCTCTTAACATGTCTGTATGCCATTAGACAAACACTTTTTCTTGCTTCTTCCTGACCATAATAACCTTTGCTAGAAAGAGCATTATACATTTGTCTTGGAGTATGTACAGGAACCCCTTTTATCCATTTGAAGAAATTCCGGTAAATATCATCTATGGGATTTGATTTCCTGTTTTCCATATATTATATCTCTCTTATAAATCGATATAGCAAACAGGTATGGGATTTCTTGAAAAATCCCATATTTTTAAAAATCAAAGGGTGACTTATAAAATTTACCTGATTTGTTCAAATCTGAAATCTCTTGTGAAAGCTCTTCAGCTCTGGCAATATTACCTTTTTTCCTTAATAGCTGCTCAAGTTGATCCAGAACTCTAAGATATGACGGTTGAAGAATTTTTGCATTTTCAAGAGCTTCCATTGCTTTTTCCTTGTCATTTTTTTCAATAAGGGTTTCAGCAAGACCTAGCTGAGCTTCTGGAAAATCATGATTAAATGATAGTGCAGTCTCGAAAGACTGTGCTGAGTGATCCAGATAGGTCAAATCACCTGATTTGATAGCATACATCCTGTAGAGTATCCCAAGATAATAATATGTCGGGAAACTATCTGGAGAATAATCAAGAGATGTAACGAAAGTTGTTATAGACTCTTCAATCTTGTTAAGTCTGTACTCGGCAATTCCCTTGTAATAATACAAAATACCATTTTCTTGATCTATTTCAAGTCCCTTGTTTGCGAATTCCAGACCATCTTTATAGGCTTTCTGAGTTATATTCAGATATGCCATTTGAGTTAATGCATCAACATGATTAGGTTCTTTTCCTAAAACCTTCATGAATAAATCTTTAGCCAGTTTTATCCTGTCATTCTCCTGGCGCATGGTCTCACTTCCGAAAATTCCTCTATGCAACAGGAGCATACCAAGTCTCATATAGGCATCCCAGTATTTTTCATCTATCTCGATAGCCTTGTTATATGCTTCTTCCGCCTTGTCAGGTGTATCCCAGTTTTCATATGAACTGCCTAGCCATAACCAGGCTTCTGGATTATTTTCATTCAATTTAAGAGAGTGTGAAAAAAGATTTATAGCCTCAGGCCAGTGATGATTATAGAAATGACCCTGCCCTATTGATAATTGTTGCTCTGCTGTTTCTGGAAGCTTGTAGTAGAATTTTATTCCTAATGAAAAATAGCTATTAATATAACTGAATTCAGCAAATGCCTTTATCTGTTCTGCTGAACCACATTCACTTGCTTCTGCAAAGCTAAGCTGTTCAAGTGCATTTATCGCTTTTTGAAGATCTCCTGCTGATATAAATCCTATTGCTTCTCCAAGCCAGGCATTGTTGTCTTTTGCGTCTATTCTTGTCACCTGTTCATAAGCAAGAGCCATAGAATAGAGATCGTTTTTTTCAGCAAATTCCTGAGCTATCTTTCTCCAATCCTGAACAGCTGGAGGTAATCCTACTTCTTTTATGAATCTGTCTTCTCGTTCCATGTAATTCTTGCTGGATGGATTCTCTATAACCTGTATTTGAAGCTTATGTAAAATAGATACTGGAGCTTCTATTTTAGGCTTCTCTTCCTTCATTTCAACTTTCTCAATGATATCCCTTTTCTCCTCACTTTTTTTCTGCTCTGAGACAGCTTTTTCAGGTTCCCTGAATTTGAAAGGTCCTTCTTCAGAAATCTTCTCTTCAATATCCTTTTCCTTGATTTCTGTTTTCTTTGCATCAATCTTGAATGGAGTCTGGGGTTGAGGTGGTTCCTTCTTCTCTTCTATTGGTTCTTCCTTTTTTTCTTCCTTTTTGTCCTCTGTTTTATCAGATTCAGGAGGTTTTAGTGTTTCCTTTTTTTCTTCAGGTATTTTTTCTTTTTCTTCCAAAGTCTTTTCTTCATCCGTCCTGAATTTAAAAACCCCCTTATCCGGGCTTTCAATCATACTTTCTGGTTGCTTTTCAGGTTTATCTTCTTCTTTCTTTTCTGGAACTGCTGTTTTTGTTTCCTGCTTTCCAAGAATGAATGTCTTGTCATCTATAGCTTCTTCTTTTGTTTCTGGTTCCTTTACCAAAGGTTGCTTTTCTTCAGCCTTGCTTTCCTTAACAGGTGTTTTATCTTCCTCCTTTACAGGCAGGATCTGAAACAATGGAGTATCCTTTTTTGCTTCTTCTTTAATCTCTTTTGGCTTTTCTTCCTGAATTTCTTCAGTCTGAGGTCTTATCAAAACTGTTTTCTGCTGTTTTGCCTTGCTCTCGATTTTTTCTATAACGCTTTGAAGTGTAGTCTTTTTGTCTGTTACAGCAAACTGGCTTTTGCTTTTTTCAATATTGGAAAAATCCTCAGGTTTCTGTTCCAGTTCAATAACATCAGCAGGCTCGGTTTCAGCTGATTTCAGTTCAGCTGGTTTTGATATTTCCTGAGCTTTGCTTTTTATTACAATTTGCTCCTTTTGCTGAGGGGGTGTTTGCTCTTTTTCTGCCTGAATAGGTTGTGCTTTTTTATAACCTACAATAATTTGTTGCTTTTCAACAGGTTGAGATGCTTTTTCTGTTTTCTCTTCAATTTTCTTTTGCTCTGTTCCGAAAAAAGACTTCTTCACCTTGTGAATCTCTTCTATTTCAGATTCCACACTTTTCTCATATTCTATGATAATGTACTTCAAGAGATTTTCATATTCAGAAATTGCTTCCTTGAAATTCCCTTTTTGAGTTTGAATCTGTGCTTCAAGCAATTTTTTTCTTAAAGATCCCCAAAACTCCCTGTCGAGAGGTATCATATTATCCCCCTTATAACCTGTATAAATCCAATACTCATAACTTCAAATGCGATTTCTTTGTCAATTCCTTTTTTTTATCTGCCATAATTCCTTCAACACATCCTTGTATGCTGAAATATTGAAAAGAATACTATTAGTGAGAAAACATTCATATGTGCAATGACATTTATTATGCTTTATCCAGTCAACAATGGTTTCTTTTTCTATTCCAAACCAAATCTTCCTGAAATCGTAATTCACTTCTCTCAGATTTCCCATTT
Source organism: Candidatus Coatesiibacteriota bacterium (assembly GCA_016927185.1). GTDB lineage: Bacteria > JAFGND01 > JAFGND01 > JAFGND01 > JAFGND01 > JAFGND01. The sequence continues at coordinate 37,315 of JAFGND010000057.1, read as the reverse complement.
TATGGTCAATCAACTCACAAGGCTGAACATCCCCATCAGGATAAATAACGCATGAAAGCTGACCTGCATAACATGGATATACCATCCTGTCTTCCTTGCTGATCCTGTATATAGCTTTTTGCCTTACCAGTTTCATTGCATTAATAAAATCAGCAATCATGAATCCTCTGTATCCAGGCAAAACTCCACAATAGCTGTCATTGCTTAATCTGATGTTCAATTCCTGGTATTTCTCCAAATCTACATCTTTTGCACAATCTTCTCTTGGATCTCCTCTTACAAGCAAATTATTGATGGTTTTTACCTTGAGTTCCTTTGTCAGATATTCATACAGATCGTCAAGTTTATCATGATTATAACTGCTTATGGTAACTGCAATATTGACTTTAAATCTTGGAAATCTCTTTTCAATTTTTTCCAGTTGTTTGTAAGTTTCAACTGCTTTCTGAAATATGCCTTTGGTATTTCTTATATTATCATGTTCTTCGCCTAAACCATCTATTGAAATATCAATTGCAAAATCCATTTCAGGACAGGTTGAAAGTATTTTTTCAGTCGCAGATATTATCCTGTCAGTCAGATAACCATTGCTGGGGATTCCCAGATTAAGGAAGCCTGGTTTCTTATAAAATGCATGTATGATGTCAGTCAGATCATCCCTTAGAAATACATCTCCTCCCGTAATCAGCAGAAAGAGAATTGGATCCAGTGTCTTTGTGAATTTCCTGTATTCATCTAATGTCAGTTCATCGGGATGCTTTATCCTTCCGCCAAGGAGACAGTGCCGGCATCTTGCAGTGCATCTTTCTGTAAGAAATACAACAAGATAAACTGGCATAGCTTTTTTCTTGAAAAAAATGTTTTTTGCGAATTTCAAATAGCTCATTTCAACCAATTTCTTAAATCTTCCAGAATCATTGAGTTAGATATTCTTATATCTTCAAACAAAGCTTTTCTTGTCCCATATGTTACAAATTTATCCGGAATCCCTCTAATGAAAAGATCATTGATAAGCTTCTTTCTATGAAGGAATGTACTTAATATTGAGCCAAAGCCACCTATTTCCGAGCCTTCCTCAATCACAATCCATTTGTCATATTGACTGGCTATCTTCAAGAAAAATTCCTCATCCAAGGGTTTAACACATCTGACATTTACTAATGCAGGTTTGTAACCTTCAAGTTTCAGACTTTCTGCAATTTCATAGCCATTGGCAAGCATTGCCCCGACACAAATTAAAACAATATCTTCTCCCTCTGTCAATATTTGTGATTTCAGGGGAGGAATACTTTTGTTTATACTTAACCATGGAGGATCTAAAGCCTGATCCCTTGGAAATCTGATTACAATTGGAGATTTTATATTATCAACAGCCCAGTTCAGCATATAAATCAGTTCCTTTTCAACTGCTGGCGCAAGTATTGTCAGATTTGGTATAGCACTAAGATAAGCCAGGTCAAAGCAACCATGATGTGTAGGTCCATCTTCACCAACAAGACCTGCCCTGTCTATTGTAAAAAGAACAGGCAGATTCTGCAATGCGACATCATGAATTACCTGATCATAAGCTCTCTGCAGAAATGTAGAATAAATTGCTACTATCGGAATTAATCCTGAAGCAGCCATGCTTGCTGCCATACATACAGCATTTTGCTCTGCTATACCAACATCAAAAAACCTGTCAGGAAATTTTCTTGCAAAACCATCCAGACCTGTTCCTGATTTCATTGCAGCAGTTATTGCAACCAGATCTTCTTTTCTGCTGCCCAGTTCAATTGCAGTTTCCCCGAAAACCTCAGTGAATGTTTTGGTTTTCTTCTTTTTTATAATTCCTGTATTCCTGTCAAAAGGACCTAATCCATGAAAAGAAGTTGCATCCTTCTCAGCATGATAATAACCATGCCCTTTCTGGGTTTGTACATGAATCAGCATTGGCTCTTTCTGATCTTTCATCAGATTAAATGTTTCTATCATAGATTCAATATTATGACCATTTATCGGTCCCAGATACCTGAAACCAAGTTCCTCAAAAATCATTCCAGGAACTATAAGATTCTTCAATCCTTCTTCGAAACCTTTTGCAATATTGAAAGCCATTGCCCCGAGATGCTGCAGCCTTTTCAATGTCTCGACTGTTTCAACTCTAAGCTTGTTATAAGTTGGATTGGTAATCAATCTATTGAGATAATGACTCATTGCTCCAACATTCTTGTTGATCGACATTTCATTATCATTCAATATTATGGTGACAGATTTTCCTAAATCACCCAGAAAATTCAAGGCCTCATATGCTATCCCATCGGTCAGACTTCCATCTCCTATTACAGCAACAATCTTATTCTTCTTTTTCAACAAGTCTCTTGCCAATGCTGCTCCCAGGGCAACTGATATTGATGTCCCGGCATGTCCAGCAATGAAGTAATCGTATTTGCTTTCCGTACGGGATGGAAAGCCGCTTAAACCACCATACTGTCTTAATTTCCTGAAATCCTCTCTTCTTCCTGTCAGAATTTTGTGAGTATATGCCTGATGACCGACATCCCAGATTATTAAATCTTCAGGAGTATTATATACATAATGGAGGGCTATTGTAAGCTCAACAACTCCGAAATTGCTTGCCAGATGACCTCCATTTGCAGAGACAACTTCGAGTATATACTCCCTGATCTCATAAGATAAAGCTTCCAGAGCTTTTATAGTGAAATTCCTTAAATCCGAAGGTTTATCAATTTTTTCAATCAGTTTTCCCATTTTCTTCCTCAATTTCTTTATTAGGAACAAATCCCATTGCATAATCTTTGGGAACGAATTCTCTCAGATCATCTAATCCTTCACCAGTACCAATAAGCACAATTGGAAGGTCAAGTTGTCTTTTTATTGAAAGAGCTATACCTCCTTTTGCTGTTCCATCAAGTTTTGCAATTATTATTCCTGAAGCATCCATAGTTTCCTTGAAAACCTTTGCCTGAGACAAACCATTCTGTCCTGTTATTGCATCAATTACAAGCAGAGTTTCATGTGGTGCTTCTGGAATTGCCCTTTTACATATCCTGTTTATTTTCTTAAGCTCCTCTATGAGATTGGTTTTTGTATGAAGCCTGCCAGCAGTGTCTATAATAACTACATCCATATTCCTTGATCTGGCCGCATTCATTGCATCAAATACAACTGCTGCAGGATCAGAACCGCTTTTATGCTTGACAATATCAACTCCAGCTCTTTCAGCCCATATTTCAAGCTGTTCTATGGCTGCTGCTCTGAAAGTATCTGCTGCTGCTATTAAAACACTCGATCCTGCCGCCCTGAATCTATGAGCCATTTTACCAATGGTAGTTGTTTTCCCGACTCCATTTATTCCTATTATCATGATTACAAATGGCTTGGCAGGGAAAGTATCCTTGTTGAAAAAGTCTCTCTCTTCTCCGACATAATCACAGACTACTTCTGAAAGAGTTTCATATAAATCATCTATTTCTATGAAACCTTCTTTCTTTATTCTCTCTTTCAACTTTGAAATTATCTCATTTGTCGGTTCTGTTCCCAAATCAGATGCTATCAAAACCTCTTCAAGATCCTCAAGGGTATCGTTGTCGATTTTCTTTTTTGTTACAATAATTGTCTGGACTTTGTTAACCAGACCATCCCTGGTTTTCTTCAAAGAATCTTTAATGGATTGGAAAAATCCCATTCAATACTCCAATATCTTCAAATATATATTTTTCTCAGGCTTGTAAAAGCCAATCCTGTGTCAATTTTTTTCTATAAGAAGTAGAATATTTATAATTTTTTGATAAATCCCGCATTGCTTCTGAATTAATGGAAAGCTTTTCAAAGTTCCCTGTTTCAATATCCTTATTTTCCAGTAGTATTTGGAGTTTATGAAAAAGGGTTTTACTCATATTATAAATGCTGCTTTTGCATTTGACAGCAAAAGGATTTTAGCTTATATTTTTTATGCTTGATTATTTTTGGCAGGTAATGATTTCTGTTCATACCGTCAATAATATTAAAGGCGAGGAGAATACATGAAAAAAATCTTTTTGATAATAATCATTCTACTACTGTCTTCCAGTTATATCCTGGCAAATGAAGCAGCAGCAGAAGACTCTTTAAATACTCTAGAAAAAGCAAAAGAACAAGCTAAAGCACTTGTCAAATTCCTTAAAGAGAAAATGGATAATACAATAAAACTAAGCAGCAAAAAAAATCAGAATCAAATTTACTATTATGATTATAAACAGAGAAAACTGATTACTATAACAGCAAGCAGAGATTCTGTTCTCTGGAACAAGATAAGAAAATTGTATGAGAAATCACCTAATGATAACACTCCCGTAAAAATCTATAAATTGCTTGAAGAATAGGCACTTTCTTAATGTCAGGAACTATTTGCATCATTCCAGCAAGATATGAATCAAAACGTTTTCTTGGAAAAGTGCTTGCTGATATTGGTGGAAAGTCAATACTATCATGGATATATGACAGGGTTAAACAAGTTAAAGGCATTGATAAGGTTATTGTAGCAACTGATAACGAGAGAATAAAGAATGAAGTGGAAGGTTTTGGAGGGATAGTAGAATTAACAAGATCCGATCATCCTAGTGGTACAGATAGAGTTGCCGAAGTAGCAGCAAGAATCAAGAATGCAGATTTGATAGTCAATGTCCAGGCAGATGAACCATTCATATCAATAGATGCCCTTGAAAAAGGTGTTAATGAGATGAAAACAAGGCCTGAAATACAAATGGGAACACTGGTAACCGAGGATTGTGATATCAATTCCATCCTGGATATCAATCATGTCAAGGTTGTTGAAACTGAAGATCATTTTGCCTTATATTTCTCACGTAGTCCTATCCCGTTTTATAGAGATATATTGCAGACACACTATCTGAAACATATAGGAGTATACTTTTACAAAAGGGATTTCCTTCTGAAACTTGTTAAATTACCACAATCTCGGCTTGAGCTGGCAGAAAGACTTGAGCAGTTGAGGGTTTTGGAAAACGGGTATAAAATATACTTGATTAAAACTGATTACAACGGAATTAGTGTTGACACTGTAGCTGATCTGAAAAGAGCAAGAGAATATGCATTGCAAATGGGCTGGATATCTTAAACTCCTGATTGTTTTATTATCTGTTAATTCACTATTCTCAAGGGATTCTAAATATGCATTTCCAGAGAAATACGATATGGAATATCTCCTGGATGTCTGGATGGGAACTCTATATTGGGATTGGCAAAGAGATTTCAACAACTGGAATAGCGGAATGCAGGTAAGCATGGGCTGTTTTTCTATGCAGGAATTTTATGTTAATACAGATTTGAAGATTGAGAGAAATCTCTGGGAGGATTTGAACTTCAAATTCAGATATCAGAAGGAAGAGCTTATAGATGCAGTTGAGGAAAACAGGGAGTTTACATTATTCTGGCAATTTAAGAGTGGCCCTAGAGTAGCAATGCATTTATATCCTTCCTTTATAAAGAGAGAAAGTGACAATGGTTACAGTATTGGCTGGCATAAGAAAAATATAGATATTGATGCCGGGCTTATTGTAAATGATTTTGATAATAACTGGTCATATTCAGAAGACAAAGACGGCAAACAGAAATTCTACAAAAGCTATCCATTGACTTATTTCATGGAAACAAAGTATAGACATGCTGAAAATATACATTCCACTTTTTCTTTTTATTACACAAGACAATCAAAGGCGGAATACAAGATAATAGAAAAACCAGACAGTACTTACTATGAAGCTGTCAAGAAAGTAAGATTAAAAGGATATCATTTATATCAGCCTCAAGATCATATTGCAATTGGACTGAGGGAATTCTATAGATTTGACTATGATGAAGAATATGATCACAAAGATGCAGATAAAAACTTGTTTTTCAAAAGAGAGACAGTAATTATTGAACCCATGTTTTATTATATATTCAAGAAACCCAATCTCTGGATAGGAGCATCCTGTCAGATACTGAACGAAATTCTTTACAGAAAAGAAACTCAGAATATCAAGAGAGAAAACCTCTTGCCAACAATAAGCATAAATCATCATCTGTTCTGGAAACTAGATATGAACACCACATATTTGAGAAGCGATGTGAATTTCGAGAATTATGGAATGGATGGCAGAAGTGATGGAGTTCAAAACAGGATTATATCTGCTATTGAATTCCCATTTAATAATGGAGCAAGATTCCAATTCAGGAAAGGCTGGGAACTTGACAGAGGAGATGATATGTGGGGTCCTGGTTTTTTCCTATATGATAAGATACATTGTCACTTGATTGTTCAATTTTAGGAGAGTAATGTTATGAAAAGAGTATTGATTTTCTTGATGTTTTTGTTTGTGATTTTCGGCTGCAACAAAAAATCCATTTCACAGGATAATAGCAACAATCAGCAGAATAACAGCAGTTTACAGCAAGCATATAAATATTATACGGAAGGGGATTCACAGAAGGCAAAATTGTTGTTTGAAAAGGAAATAGCAAATAACAGAAACCTTGCTGAAGCATCGCTAGGCATAGCAAGAATAGCAGTTGATGAGGAAGATGTAGCTAATGCAAAAAAATATATATCTGCCTTTTTTGCTACTAAAACAGGAAAACCTGACTGGACTATAGCATGGGGATATCTCACTGCTGCGAAAGCAGAATACCTGGCAGGAGACAACAAAAAGGCTTTCGAATATTTGAATAAAGCAGAGGAAATTGGCAAGCCAAAGGGTGCCATGGAGGACTTAAATGTCTGGGAGCTGAGAATGAATGGATATGAAAATGTAAAGCTGGTACTTTCACTGAAATTTGAAACTGATCATCTGATCTTTTATGCCAATCCTTCATCACAGGCTTCCAATAAAATAGATTACATAAAAAGTGGTTTTGAAAAAGCTTATGCACAAATCACCAAGAAACTTTCAATTAATCCTAAGGAAAAGATAACTTTATTCTTATATGATACATCTGAACAAGGCAAGAAACTTACCCTGAGAGAACTTGGTTTTGCACAAGGATTTGAGAAGCGTTGTCATCTGGAATTTGGACCAAAAAGAGAACAGACTTTCGGTCATGAGATAACTCATGTTATATCATATGAATGGGGGATTCCTAGCAGTGCCCTCTTTGGAGAGGGTCTTGCAGTATATCTGGATCAGACTGGCAGAAACGAGTATGAATGGTGCAAAGACAATAAAGATAAATTATTACATACCAAGGAATTAGCTTATAGCTTTTTCAAACATTCTTCAGAAATAACTTATCCTCAATCCGCAGCATTTGTAAGATTCATTGATGAAACATATGGAACTGAAATACTGAAGAAACTTTATCAATCAAGGAATCTAGAAAAATCATGGAAGGAATTAACAGGTAAGGACTTGGAAGATCTGAATAAAGATTTCTTCAGTAAAATTTCAAAAAGCGAACCAGGTTCCAAAACTGACGAACATAAAACATCTCCCTTTTCAATTTCGGATTTCAATTATCCAGGTTGCGTTTTTAAAAAACAGGGCAATACCTTGACTGGTGAATCTGATGATGAACCATCAAAGATTATTAAATGGTATGCCAAAGAAATGCCTTCCAGAGGCTGGAAAACAGGTGAGATATCATCTGATTCAGCAACATTTTCAAAGAATAATCAGAGTATTTTTGTATTGGTTATTCAACCGATAAAAGGCGAAAAAACAACAATAACTATAACTCTTCAGAAAGATTAAATTTCATCAAGTAATGGAATTTTATCAAGCAATGATTTCTTGTGACCAGGCAGTATTGTCTGTTCAACAAGATCAAGTAATGAATATAAATGCTCCTGCCTTGTATAATCAAGGAATGAAGCCATTCTTAGTATTCGATAAGCTTTTATGAAATAATTCTTGCTTTCTTCCTCAGGGACTATTGATGTCTTTGATTTACCGGAATTCAGAACTTCCATTCTTCTGATTGATTTTTTCAGCTTCACTGGATTTATTTCAGTATGAATTAATACTATTTCCTTCTGGATTTTGTTGCTGGATTTGACATCCATTTCTGATTTCTGAACAGTATACAAATCAAGTGAATTCCCTATATAATTTGAACCATATAATATTTCACTAGGTTTGTCGTAAAACTGATAAACAAATGAGAAAAGCGTACCGTCAAGCAGAAAGATCACAGGAATATATATATCATAGCCATCTTCCGAGAGGCTGTATGCTCCGGTATAAATGAAAACATCATTATCAATAGAATCTCCCCTTACCAGTATCTTATAAAACTGAATGGGAAAAGTTGAATGTATATTTTTTCCTGAGTATATTTTTTTTATAAGATTAACATAATCGTCCTCAAGGATTCTTGATTTCTTTTGAAACTGCTCTAAATCAAAATAACTAGTGTCATCGTTTTCAAGCTGTGAAGCTCTTGAAAGCTGTGATATTCTTGCACTTTGAAATTTCAGGAAATAATCATAAGGCTCTTGTCCCTTATATATCTTCGAAATTATATTGTTAAGCTTATCCAGATATATAGTAGGATCTTTTAATAAAAGATTAGCCTCTTCTCCATCCTGTCTTTTTCTTATTACTTTCTTTGTGCCTAAAGCTCTTTGTAATTGATCTTTAGCTTCATCTAGCCAGCCCATACTTCCTCATCTTTAACTTGATATTCCAAAGAGACATATCTCGGTAAATAATGTCAAGCAAAATGTTATAGTGTTCTATTCTGGAAGATATGATGAATTGGCTAAATCACTCCTGTAAAAATTCCATGTTTTACCTGTATAATTACCAGGCAATTTCAATGCAGAAAGCCCTGCTCCATCAAGATATCCAAAGTAGGCAATATTGTTGGAAACAGTGATTGGTCCATATGGTGCAGCATATCCATTTTTAGACCATACAAACTGTCCGGTTGTCCTTTTCAACGCAAATATCTTGAAACCATTGACAAGTACATTATCAGCATGAAGCGTCAATGTCGTTGTCAAATTGCTTGTAGGCAGATTGAAAACCCATAAAATGCTGCCATTGTTTATGTCTAATGCAATGATCTTATCTGATGAAATTGAATAAAATCTGCTATCATCAACTGCTCCGAAAGTCCCTTCCATATAAACATCAGGAAGGCTTTTCCAGATAAGATTTCCATTCTCGGGATTCAGGCAATTAATCGACTTCTTGTATCCTGCGAACAAATATTTCTTGTTTATAGCTAAACTCCCTGCAGAAAATGAAGATTCTTCAAGAGTCTTTACCCAGATAGAATTGCCATTCTGCTTGTCAAATGCATAAAGTTTTCCATCTTTAGCTATTACATAGAAATATTTAGATAACAAAGGACTGCAGCCAGGTGATTCGCTCAATGACTTCAACCATATTTCACTTCCATTATTGAAGTCAAGTGCTGCAATAATTCCTTTATCAAAAACTACAAAAAGCCTGTTTAATTGATCGTCATATACTGGGGAAGTTCTGCCAGCGTTCTTGAACGGAGATGAATAAGACCATATTTCTGTTCCATTCTCCATGTCCAGTAAATAAACCTTGTCTGAAAGCAGGAATACACGATTCCTTACAATTCCTGCACCCATTCAGTCATATGATACGGGAGTTGTCTGTTTCCATAACAAAGAAGCATTGCTGGTTCTCATGCAATATGCACTGCCATCCCATGAAAGAGCAACCAATTTACCTCCAACTATGGCTGCATAACCAAGATTGTTTTCAGTAAAAGATTCTGTCCATAAATAATAAGGAATGTCAGGTGAAGAGCGACCCAAGTTTTCATTATCCAGTTCATAGGGAAGAAAATTATCACTCTCGCAACCTGCAAGTAACAGAAAGCTGATTGAAATTACGATATTTAATAGTCTATTTTTCATTTTCATACCTCCAACTCTAATATAGTGAAAAAATAAAATATGGCAAGTCTTAAATAAAGAAAAACCTGCAAAATCTGCAGGTTTTTATTTTATTTAAATGGAGCATAGAAACTTGTTCGCATGAATATTCCCTCGAATCTTATATCTCCATGGGAATCATCTAGTTGCCAGACCGCATTATAATTCCTGTATCCCAGACCTAAAGCCATATAAGACAAGGGTCTTGTCTGAATGATTACTTCAGAATGAAAAATCTTTCCCTTCTTTTCCAGAATCTCCTTAACAGTATCAGATTTATCAAAGTAATCTTCATATCTTGAAAGTTTGCTCAGCCAGAGAGTGGAAATAGTTCCTATCTTGCCTTCGAATTGTACATATTTAGTATTTATGCCGAGATTCAAGTATGGAACAGGAGCAATTAGCTGTCTTTCATAGTTCTGCCTGTATCCTGTTATCCTGCTTTCCATGCTTGCATTCAGATTGGCAATCTGAGCAGATATTCCCATGCCAATCTTGAAATGCTTCTTTTTTATGAAATAACCGGTATAGCTGAATTGCTTTACAGATAAATCGATGGCAGATAAAACGCTGTCATTAGGATTAAAACTCAATTCCTTGAAATATATCTGCTTGTTGAGAACCTTTTCTCCACTATATGAAAAGGGAAGATTTGTATAATTGAAGTAATGAATCCCTGAAATTCCAAATGATACACTTACACATTGAGTAAGCCACTTTGAATCAATTCCAACATCATTCAAACTGAATGATTTCTGTTCGAATGATGTATCTGCAATAGCAATTTTTGAATTAAGACCTGGATTCCATGGCTCCCAACTCAGTGAAAACTCAAAGGGGCTTTTCCTGGCATGCAAAATGTCTAAAAACAAAATGGTTATAATAATTGAAAGTATTAGGTTTTTCATATTCTCCTCCTTTGGTAGTTGAGAATCATCAATAATATAGCAAAAAATATGCCATTTTAATAACTGCTGTTTGTAAATATTTTTCAGCGAGTATAAGTAAAAGTTGTAAAATATTGCACAATAATGAAAAAAGAAATCTATTATTCTTGACTCCCCTGCCCTGCTCTTCTTCCATGACCTTTATGAAAGATGTTCAGAAAAGGAAAGACAAAAGAGGCTTAAGCATAGACAAAGTAGGTGTTAAAGGGCTTGAATACCCAATAATAGTTCTAGACAAGGAGAAAGACAGGCAACCAACTGTTGCAAGTATCAATATGTATGTCGAGCTTCCTCAACAATTCAAGGGAACTCATATGAGCAGATTCATCGAAATATTGAATCAATATAAAGGAGAAATAACTCTATACAATATGGGAAAAATACTTGATGATATGCTTAAAAAACTTGAAGCGGAGACAGCTCACATTGAGATAAGTTTCAAGTACTTTATACAGAAGAAAGCTCCCATCAGCAAAATAAAAAGCCTTATGGGATATGGATGCAAATTCATAGGTGAAAAAGGGATTAATCATGAAGACTATCTACTCGAAGTAACTGTTCCCCTGATAACCCTCTGCCCGTGCAGCAAGGAAATAAGCGATTTCGGAGCTCATAACCAGAGAAGTTTTGCAAGGATTAGAGTAAGGACACTTGAATTAGTGTGGATAGAAGATCTGATTGAAGTGGCAGAAAAGTCTGCAAGTGCGGCTATTTATCCATTACTTAAAAGAGCAGATGAAAAGCATATTACGGAAAGAGCTTACGAAAATCCTGTTTTTATCGAAGACCTGGTCAGAAACATTGCCGAAAAGATGATTTCTGACAAAAGAATTATCTGGTTTTCAATAGAAGGGGAAAGCCTTGAATCAATCCATAACCATAATGCTTATGCCTATATCGAGAGAGATAAATATTTATGATATTCAACAAAGATTTGTTGGCTACTGCTGAACCGCCCTTGATATATCTTTACAAACTCGCACAAAACAAGAGAGAAAAAGGAATACCTGTTATTGATCTGGGACAAGCAATACCAGACATGATTCCTGATATGAATTCAATCAGGCAGCTATATCCAATCCTGGAAGAAAAAAAGACTCACTCATACAGTGCTGATTTGGGAATTAAGGAAACAAGAAGGAAAATAGCAGAATCAATGAATGTTGCTGAAGAAAACCTGATTATAACATCAGGTGCCAACAATGCTTTTTTCCAGGTTCTTCTTCTTGTTTCAAGATACGATGATGAAATAATAGTTTTCAGCCCTTTTTATTTCAATCACACAATGGCAATAGACATGCTTGGAAGGAAAAAAAGGATACTGGAAATGAAAGATAGCGAAAATGAATGGTGCATAGATACTGAAGAATTGAGAAAAAGCATAAATAAAAGAACCAAAGCAGTAGTAGTAGTTTCTCCCAATAATCCAACAGGAGCAGTTTTCAATAAAAATGATATAGAGAGAGTTCAAGAGATTTGTATTGAAAGCGATATTGCATTTATTTATGATGAAGTTTACAGGGAATTCTATTTAACTGATAAAGAAAGATACAATCCACTTTATCTGGATAGTAGTTTACGAAACACTTTTATAATAGGCAGTTTCAGCAAGACATTCGGGATTACAGGATGGAGGATAGGCTATTTAATAGTGAGTTCAAGCTATATTCCTGAACTCCTGAAAATCCAGGATACAATCCAGATATGTGCTCCCGTCCCCTCTCAACGATTTGTTGGAGAAATACTTTTAAATAGATCTCCTCAGTCTAATGATTACAGAGAGACACTCATAATGAGAAGGGATTTCCTGAAAAATGCTTTATTGAAATCAAGAAATCTTGTTTGGAAAAGCGTTGATGGTGCATTCTTTGGGTTATTCCCGTACAAGAAAAAAATCCCTTCCCAGAAATTGTCATTGGAATTGTTGAAAACTCATAATATTATAGTTGTTCCAGGTGCAGCATTTGGCAAGAATGCAGAATTCCATCTCAGGATTTCTTTCGGGAATGCAGACGAGAAAATACTAGCTAATGCAATATCAATAGTGGATAATTACATAGAAGAATTGAAGAATGAATGAACTGAATGACAAGATAAAATGCTATAGATCGGTTTTTATTTCAGATATTCATTTGGGAACATGGGTATCTCAGGCAGAAAAAGCACTTGATTTTCTGAAAAATACTGAATGTGAATACTTATTTGTAGTTGGGGATCTGATTGATATCTGGGAGCTGAAAAAGGAGTTCTATTGGCCGCAGGAACATAATAACCTGATAAGGCATCTTCTCAAGAAAGCTAGAACAACAAAAATCACTTTCATACCTGGCAATCATGACGAATTCTTCAGACAATTCAATGGATATAAGTTTGGTGGAATAACAATAAGAAACCATTCTTCGCACAAATTATTGGATGGCAAGAAATTTATCATAGTTCATGGTGATGAGTTTGAAGCTGTTGTCAGATTCAATAAATGGTTCGCCATGGCAGGAGATGCAGCCTATACTGTCATCCTGAGAATTAACAAAATCTATAATATCCTGAGGAAGAATTTTGGATATAAATACTGGTCTTTATCGGGCTTCATTAAGCAGAAACTGAAAGATGCAGTAGATTATATTTCAGATTACGAAAAACTTGCTGTAGTGAAAGCAAGATTAAGCAATGCAGATGGAATAATCTGCGGTCATATTCATAAACCGAATCTCAAAAGATATGACAAGATAATATATTGCAATACTGGAGACTGGGTAGATTCATGTTCAGTACTGGTAGAAACAAATGAAGGGAAATTGAAGATTCTGTTTGATTCTTCAGAAGAAACTATTGAAATCAGCTAAATGTTAATCGGGAAAGCGATTCTTGATGCTAATGAGATCATCTTCTATGGTGTCAAAAACGTCAAGAATTGAAGGATCAAATTTGCTTTCCTCATTCTCTTTTATTATCTTGCATGCTTCTTCATGACTAAATGCTTTCCTGTATATCCTGTCGCTTGTCAAAGAATCATATACATCAGCAATATTGATAATCCTTGCGCTTAAAGGAATATCTTCACCCTTCAAACCTTGAGGATAACCAGAACCATCCCAGCGTTCATGATGACTTAAAGCTATACAAATAGCCATATCAAGGAAGTAATTATCAATTGGTTTCTGGCTGGCTTTCTGTAAGGTTTCAGCTCCCAGTGTTGTATGAGTTCTCATTATCTGCTTTTCCTCATTATCAAGATAATCTGGTTTCAGAAGAATGTGATCTGGAATTCCAATCTTGCCGATATCATGTAAAGGAGCACATTTATAAAGAAGATCAAGAAATTCATTATCCATATAAAGATACCTTTGAGATCTTTCCTTGAATGCTCTTGCAATAAGAAGTGCGAACTCTCTCATCCTTTCCAGATGGCAACCCATGTTTGGATCTCTTCCTTCTGCAAGTTTTGCCATTGCAAATATCGTCGTATCCTGCAAGCGAATTATCTCTCTTGTAGCTTGCTTTTCAGCATTATAAAGTCTTTTGTTTATAATTTTCAGTATTTTTATTCCTGCGTCTGAGGAAATTGCCAGATATTGATGAAAGGCAACCCTGGAGAAAGATATCACAATGACTTTTGTTTTTGCTTTTACTGTTGCTGAACGCGGAGAATCATCAACTAAAGCCATTTCACCAAATAGCTCTTTTGGCTCTAGAGAATGAATATAATAAAAATTGCCTTTCTGCTCTTTGTATACATCAACAGTTCCTTCTACAATCATATAGAATGAACTTGCCTCATCTCCCTGCTTTATTATGATTTCCGTAGCTTCATATTCTTTCTCTTCTGCCAGTGAGCACAGAGAGATAATTTCCTTATCATTCAGACCTGAAAATATTTCTGATTGTCTTATTATAGGGGCAATCTTCTCAAAATCCATTTCTTTTTCCTTCATACTAAACAACTCACAAAAATTGTTTTTTCAGTCAAGTTATTTGATAAGCTAAAACATGGCAATCTTTGCATTTTGACCTGACTAGTCAACTTCAATCAATAATTACTGCAATTAACTGTTCGACTAATGCTGAAAATATTTACTTGACTAAAAAGCTTCATTAGTTTCCCATATAACTATGGAATACGATTTAGAAAACCCTTCACTTTATTCTGAAACACAGAGGTTTAATCAGCTGTGGATGATTGCCATTATATTCATACCATTGGTAATTTTCAGCCTTATTTTCATTAAGCAATTCCTATTTGGATTTGCTGGAGGAAGCAGCAAAACCATACCATTAAATGTGCTTCTTATAATGATAGCTGTCGGAATTGGAGAACCTCTTCTGATTTTTTCCTGCAAACTGGTAACTGAAGTAAGAACTGATGGAGTTTATGTTAAGTTCTTTCCATTCATGCTTTCATTCAGAAAAATACCAAAAGAGGAGATTGAAAGTTATCAGGCAAGGATTTATAAACCTGTCCAGGAATATGGGGGTTGGGGAATAAAGGGCTTCAAATCCAACAGGGCATATAATGTTAGTGGCAATGAAGGTATGCAGCTGGTATTGAAAAACAAAGACAGGATTCTTATAGGAACAAAAAATCCTGATGAATTCCAACTGGCAATGGCTCAGATAATGCATAAAAAAGAAATGTAATCCAGAAATGAAGTTAAAAGCATCTGCTATATTCATTTTTTTTCCACTGATTATTCTTTTCGTAATCAGCTGCTGGAATCCCTTTGATGCCAGAGACCCTGAACCTCCTTCAGGGGAAACCAGCCACTACAAGCAACCTACTACTCCCCAAAGCGCATTGTACAATCTTCAATGGTCCTTGATGGAAAAGAATATAGCAAATTTTCAAAGTACATTATCTGATGATTATAAGTTCTATTTTGATGCCAAGGATGTTCAGGATTTTACTTCAGGAACGGAATCATGGGATCTCAATAAGGAGATAGAAATTACTTCAGCTTTATTCAATAAATGTACTGAATCTGGAAATGATACAATCTCTGTAGTTTTTACCGAAGACAGCAACAATCCTGATCCTACAAGATATTCTGCTTCAGTAACTCTTTACAGAAGGTATCGAGTTGTTTTTCCCATGACTACGTATGCACCTAATGATACGATCCCTGCACAGGGTTATATGATAATAACACTTGTCAAGGATGCGAGCAGTCTCTGGTATATCTCTGTCTGGAAGGATAAGAGATTGGATAATGCAAGATCTGACACTCTTCCAACATGGGGAAGAGTAAAGTGGGAATTCAACTAAATAGTCTATCCAAAGTAACCTTGTCAATTGCCTTGATTGATATATTGAGTTTCTTTTCTATATCCACAAGTTTGATATTATCAAGAAATTCATAATCATCATTCAAGCATATATCTGGAATATAAACAGTCTTTTCTGGTTTGATTTTTATAAGAAAATCCATTATGTCTTTTCCTGTCAAAAGACCAGCAACATTTACGGAATCTCCAAAAGTCTTATTCCTTACTGAAAGAACCAAAGCTCCTTTGACTTTACTTAGATAGTCCTTGAGATAAGGTTCAAAGCTTTTTCCTGTAAGAAATAATGCCTGAAACTCCCCTGCTGGTTTTTTCGAATTCATGAAATCAGAAATCAATCCAACGCCATTTTCTAATTGTGGAAAATCCTCATAAAAATGTCTTCCAGGTATTTTTTCTCCCGCAATTAGAAACATCTCGTCCGATGGAAATATAATTCTCTTTCCAAAGCGTCTTATATTATCCTCCCCTGTCTTTCTCAAATACATTATTATCCTCTTTGCAGTTTTCTGGTCAACTGGTTTGATATCAACCAAATGCTTCCTATGACAGGTTAGACCAACCGGGATTACAGAAATTGAGCAAAGATTTGGATAAAATTCAGCACAAGCTTCTAGTGTCTCCTTGAGATCATCTCCGTCATTATATCCTGGAACAACTACTATCTGGGCATGAAAATTGATCCCGCATTCCTTCAACTGAATGAGCTTATCTCTTATATCTATTTTCTCATGACATCCCAGGAGTTTCTGCCTCGTATTACTGTTCAGGGAGTGAATAGATATATATAAAGGAGAGAAAAGCCCTGATACAATTCTCTCCCAGCTTCTTTTTGAGATATTTGACAAGGTTATATAACTGCCAGTAAGATATGAAAGCCTGAAATCCTCATCCTTGAAATAAACTGTCTTTCTCAATTCTGGAGGATTCTGATCAACAAAGCAAAATACGCAATTATTTGTGCATCTATGCCATTTGGGTTCACTAAATTCAAGACCAAAATTGTTATCCCTCTCTATTTCAATCTCATAAACCGATTTATCCCTGCTATTCAATATTTCCCAGACTTCCCTTGCATCTCTCAATACTATGTAATCAGTAACATCATTAACCAATTGACCATTTATGGAAAGAATTATATCTCCTTTCTCAAAGCCCAATTCTGAAGCTTTTGAGCCTGGTATAACATTTACTATCCTAAGCATAATTTATCCTGTAGCTTTTTTCTGGATGATATCTTATAGACAAATATGCGAACAAAATTCCTATGATAATTCCAAGCAAGACATCACTGAAATAGTGATATCTTCCATATATGGTTGATATACATAGCAATAAAGTAAAGAATACTGAAATGCTTCCGTATGTTTTATTATACCGGAAATAAAATATGCTAGAAATTACTGCCAGACCGACATGCGAGGAAGGCAAGGAACCTCCACATAATGCCTGATTGTCCATTATGATATCATTGAGATGCTTTATCCAGTAGCCATTTTGTGGAGGAAGAAAGATCTCAGGATAAAAAAATCTTGGACTTTGTACTGGCAGGATTGCAAACATCAAAAAGGAAACTGCATACATACACATGATTGAGAAAATATATCTGGGAAACTCTTCCTTTCTGAAAAAGAATAAACTGAATGCGACAACAGGCATATAAAAATAGTAAGACATATAACCGAAATGCATTATTTCTGTTAATATTGGTGAAACCAGCTTCTGTAAAAGCAGAACAGGAGCATACCCCAAAAAGAAGAATCTGTCGATTTTATCTATTAGATAATCAAATGAATTGTAATGAAAAAAATGAACCAGATCATTCATATTCTTATATAGAAAGGTGACATATAATGGAGGATAAAAGAATCTGAAAAAAATGATTACGGGATTCTTGTGCCACTTATTATAAGATTTTATGAAAACAAATATCATACCGATCAATATGATATTTATATAAAGGAAGTGAGATATTGTATTATGGATATAACCCCACAATATCTGCAAGACTACCAGAATCAATAGATGGCTTAATACAATATAGTCGAATGGTATGAGTTGTTTTATTATTCTATTCATTGCTTTATTAACCTTGAGTATAAAACTTGCGTTTTTTTGCAATGCTTAATAAAAAAATTGACAAAAACTTATTGCCTGAAAAGCTTTTCATAACAAATTCTTGAAAGGAAAATCTGATGAAATGCAACAATCTGATAATCTTGATAATGTTGATTTTATCGCTTTTGTTCTATGCCTGCTCTGATACAAGAAAAGCAGAAAATCTTTCTGACGAAGCATTGAAGGAATATAAAAATGGAAACCTTGACAAAGCGAAAGAATTGTTTGAACAGGCACTAAAAGCGGATTTGAAGTCAGCAAAAGCCCTGAACGGTTTAGGCAATATCTCAGCTGATCAGAAACGTTACAAAGATGCTATTGATTATTATGATCAAGCATTGAAGATTGATACAACAAATCCAATTTATCATATAAACAAGGCAACTGTATTAAGGGAAGAGAACAAGTACTTGTCTGCATTAAATGAACTTGAAGCTGCCGAGAAAAAAGTAGGCAACAAGAAATGGATAATTGAATATGAAAGAGCAGTAGTCTTCATTTCATGGGAGAAATTTCACCAGGCTGAAAAATCATTGAAAGACGCATTGAAGCAAGAAAGTGATATTGATCAGGTAAGGCTTGGTCAGATTTATTCAAGGCTGGGATTAGTGTATGAAAGAAAGGGTGATTATGTTGAAGCCAGGAAGAACTATCAGAAGGCTATTGATTTAATTCCTGGAGATACTTCAATTCAGATTGCTTATGGTATAGTCCTTTATAGAATGGGAAGTTATAAAGAAGCACTGGACTACCTGAGGAAGATAGAGAAGAAAAAGCCTGATAATCTTGTCATGAAGATGTACATAGGATTGTCATTGGCACAAACTGGAAACTGGGATGATGCCCTTTCCTATCTTGAGACAGTAAAGAAAGCGGATAAAAATGCTGCTCCGGAAACAGATTTTTTTCTAGGAAGATGCTATATGGAAAAAAAGCAATATGCAAATGCAATTGAGATTCTGAAACCTCTTGTGAATAAGTATGACAATCTGAGAAGTCTCAGCAGTATAATTGCACATTGCAGTATTTTCGAGAATAATCTGAAGGATGCTGAACAATATGCTCAAAATGCTCTCAAGATTGATCCAAAAGATTTGCTTGCCTATCAAGTCCTCTATGAGGTTTCAACAAGAAACAAAAACAAGGAAAAATCTGAGGAATATCTGGCTGCCATGAAAAAAATAAATCCAGATGCAAATCCCATAAAGTATTCAGTAAAATAAAAATTAACAGAATCATGCTGAAAAAAGACGAATTTTCTGACATCATCGAAAAGTATGGTTCTGCTATTCTCTTGATAATTTCAATGATAGTCTATCTGATGCTTTTTCAGCAATATATTTCAAAATCTCCATTTTCAAGAATACCTGTTGTAGATTCATTGAATTACTGGGTAACAGCGGTTGATATTGCTCAATTTAATAAACCTTTTCCAGATTTTTTTTATAATGCCCCATTATATACAATGATTCTTATACTCTTCATCAAGATCGCAGGCTCAAACATCATTTATGTCTATCTCCTTCAGTCAGTAATCGCAATAATGACTGTATTGATCTTGTATGAATTATGGAGTATAATCTTCACTAAAACACATTCTTTTATTGCTTCTCTGCTTCTCATTTTCTACATGCCTTATGCTTTTTATATCACAAAGATACTCCCTGAAATCTTCGCAGTCTTCTTTTTATCAGTTTTTTTGCTTTTTTTCTACATGTACAGAAAGGAAAAACAGGCAAGATTTGCAGTTTTACTGGGATTTGCAGGAGGTCTTTGCATACTGATAAGAAGTCAGTTCATCTTGATAGTGGCTGTGTTTGAGATCCTTTATTTACTGGAAAAAACTACTTACAGGAGCAAACTGCAAATGATCCTTCATAAATCCCTGCCATTCGTATTGACTTTCATATCTATAATACCATCTGGATATTATAATTACATAAAAACTGGAAGATTTTCAATCAATGCCCCGAATGGTGGACTGACATTTTATATGGGTAATAATGAGAATGCCCAGGGAACTTATTGTACTATCCCTGGAATTTCCGATGATTTGAAGCAGCAAACCAGGGATATGATTAATTATGCATCAACCTATGAAAAAAGGCAGCTTTCCGTCTGGGATGCAGACCAGTTTTTCTGGAAAAAAGGCATGGAATTCATTAGAAAAAAACCATTAAAATGGATCAAACTGGAATTGAAGAAAATAATTCTTGTTTATTCACCAATAGAAACAAGTGAAATCTATGACATGTACCTTGAAAAGAACAGATACCTTGGAATACTGAATATTTTTTTCCTGAACTGGGGAATTCTTTTTCCTTTCTTCGTTCTGGGCGTATTAAGCGTTTTTTGGGGGAAAAACAGAGACAGGCTCAAGGATTCTTATCAGCTAATACTTCTTGCGTTTCTCCTGCTGCTTCCATTAATAGTTTTTCTTGTAATATCAAGGTTCAGGGTACTTCTTGTTCCCGCATTTCTTATATTAAGCTCTTCAGGTCTCTTTCTGATTAAAGAGTGGTTCACAAGAAGGAAATATCTATTTCTTGCTTGCTCCCTGATATTCTTTATGCTTCAGACAATATCCATCTTGAAATTCAAGCAAGAAACTCCTATCGGAGCTTTAGTAAATCTTAGTTATATCTTGATTGAGACAGGCAGATATGATGAGACAGAAATAGTTCTTAAGGATATCTTGAAAAAAAATCCTGACTGCCTTCCTGCAGTGAATAATCTAGTAACTGCATATATTAATCAGGGCAAGTTTGAAGAAGCAAAACCACTTGTAAATTATCTATCCAGATTCCCTCAATACAAAAAGAAAGCTGAATATTTCAACAATTACCTGCTACAAAATCCAGTACCTATCAACGAATAATTGCGAATTTTCCTGATTCGGTTATATCACCAATCTTTATAACATACAAGTAAATACCGGATCCCATTTTTACGTTATTCTTATCCTTGCCGTCCCAGTAAATAGCTGAACCTGATGTCGTGCTCATATGTATGCCCTTTTCCTGATCCTTGACAACAATATCCTTTATTAATGTACCATTGGAATTATATATTTTTATTGTCACTTCAGATTTTTCAAGGAGTTCGAAACCGAACCAGATTTCTCCCTTGCTTGGATTTGGAAAAGCACCAAGTGATCTTGTTGATGAACTCCATCCTTTCTTCAGCATGGGGAAATCGCATCCAGCACCATTTGTTCCGTTAAAAGAAACTGAACTGGATTGAGTTTCATATCCCTGTAAACTTGCCTGTATTGAATAAGTACCAGCTTTCGTGAATTTCCCGGAATATCCACCATTGCTTTTTGTCTTCCCTTCTGCCTGTTCAGGACCACTTATCATTATCTCTACATTTTCCAGAGGTGCCTGGCTTATTGCATCATAGGCATAAGCATAAATACGACCTCCGGAAAGAGCATTTCCCAGATAAGTTATTCCCCACCCATAGAAATTATTCGGAAGCGTTCCCTGGCTGGGATTGAAGTCTTTCACTCTCTTATCTGCATTATCTTTCATGAATTTTATGACATCATATACTTTCATGTCAGGAAATGCCTGAAGAACAAGAGCTACCGCTCCTGCCGTCAATGGAGAAGAGAAAGAAGTTCCTGAAGCAGAAGTGTACTCATCAATGGTATAAGGATATGCAACTATAACCGAGCTGCCAGGAGCAACAAGATCCGGCTTTATTCTTGAAGGATAATTTCCACCACCATATGTAGGTCCAGTTGATGAAAAAGCACATAAATGCCCGTTAAAGAATATGGCTCCAAGTGATAAAATGCTGTCAGCATCAGCAGGTGCTACCAGGGTTCCTTCATCGTAATCATAAGTTCCTTCGTTTCCCATTGAATTACAGACAATTATACCATTCTGTGCCGCCCTTGATGCTGCCAATGTTGTAACTGCAGTATGACCATCAAAATCCTCATAGGAGTACCATTTACTATAACCGAGACTCGAATTCACTATATCAGCACCAAGAGAGTCCGCTTTCTCTATACCCTCAGTCCAGTATGTTTCCTCTATTTCAGTTTCATCTGAATCATCTTCTGTTTTGTAAAGCAGATAATCTGCTTCATATGCAGGTCCTATCAATTTCCCTGGAGCATAACCTCCTATAGTAGACAATGTCATTGTCCCGTGACTTGGCTGACCTTGTGTATCCTGGGTTTTGTCATAACCGGTAAAATTATCTTTGTTTATGAAATCATATTCATCTACCTTGCTTATATGCCTTAAAGATTCATGATCCAGCATGAAACCACCATCAAGCATGCAAATCAGAATACCCTTGCCTGTTAATCCTAATTTATGTGCGTCCATGACACCAATGGTGTAAATCTGGGAATGAGAATATCCATAGAACGGATCAGTATCTCCATTATAACCCAGACCTTTCTTGTCAAGAATGACTTTCCTCCTCTTGAAGACTGCTACCCTTATAACTGAATAAACGAAGTCTGATTCTGCAATCTTCTGAATATCCCTTTTCTTGATGTAAGTACTTATTGCATTCAACCATTTCGATTTGGTGCATATTGTTAAACCCATCTGTTCCAGGGAACTGACATATTCTTTCTTTACCGGGATATCACAATATTCTAGCAGGCTTCCGGTTTTCCTTCTTTTTCTTCTATCAAGGGATCTCTTTGATACTAAATCTGAATGGCTTGCCAGATATGACTTAACCTGCATTTCGTTTTTCATTCCCTTATCTGTAAACAAAATCCATACTTTCAATGAATCGTCTGGAGCTTTATCGAAGAAAGCCATCACGTTCTTTGATATTTTGTTCCCTGCTGATTTTCTGTATATTTCCTCTGCAGAAAGGAATCCTATAATTAGTAACAATATAAGAACTAATCTCATTTAACACCTCATTGAATTATTTTGTTGCATGGAATTGATAACTTATTTTGCAAGGCAAGTCATTTTTAACTTTATTTTAATAGCTTGACAAAATTATGCTTAAAAAAACTAGTTCTTATTGAATTATTTTTTTTTAAACTAAAGAGTAAAAGTGTTTTTATCCCCCAAAGACAAGGTACTTTTCGAAAAACTGAAAGCAGAAAACAAGACATCTCTTATAATTCTATGTCTGCTCTCGGAAAAGGAAGCTCATGGATATGAGCTGAAGAAGAGAATAATTCAATGCGATTTGCTGGAATGGGCAAATATCAAGATCTCTTCGATATATCCAACTCTTAACAAGCTGGTTTCAATGGGAGCTATTGTTGGTCATCAGGAGAAAAGAGGAAACAATCCTGAATGCAAGGTTTTCAAGATA
This sequence comes from Candidatus Coatesiibacteriota bacterium, assembly GCA_016927185.1. Lineage (GTDB taxonomy): Bacteria > JAFGND01 > JAFGND01 > JAFGND01 > JAFGND01 > JAFGND01. The sequence goes on along the minus strand of JAFGND010000057.1, from coordinate 13,771 downwards.
ACAAAAAATGGCAAGAAAATGCTGCAAAAGGCTTTCAAAGAGCATTTCAAGACCGGCAGCAAGCCGTCAATCCCTAAATTCCTTATTGGAAGTCATTTCCTGGGTTGCTTCAAGAATAAAGAAAGTATTTCTATGCTGGCTGATTTGAATAAAGACATGGCAGAGTATAAAGAAAAATTGATAATGAAAATAGAAAAACTCAAGAATGAGACAGACTATTTTCATTTGCTTCCAATAGAAATAGAAATAGAAATCATGGATGTGCTTCTGAGAAAGACAAATGAAATAATGAAAAACATGAATCAGTATATCCATAAAGCCTGAGAACTAACGGAGAAATTATGAAGATTCTTTCACTTTCTTGTGCTATAGTTACCCTGCTGGGGTTTTCGTTTCTTGATGCTATTACATTAAAGGAAGCTGTCAAGCTTGCTCATCAAAAAAACAAGTCTTATCTGAGCAGCAAACTGGATGCAAAACAGGGAAAACATAATTCATATTCAGCTTTGGGGAATTTGCTTCCAAAAGTGACATTGTCTTCAACCCTGGTTCATATTGATTCAGACACATTCTCTAAAATGCAGATGGGATATGATTACAGTTATACCAGATATCTTGCGGAAACCAACCTGGGAATCCCTTCAAAACCTCCTGATGATGTTTTTCAGAACTCATATACAACTCAATTGGTAGTTTCCCAGCCTATATGGAATGGAGGATCAATATGGTTGGGATACAAGCAAGCTCAAGAAGCTTACAAGCTGAGTGAGATGAAACTGAAAGTTGATTCACTGGATCTTGAGTACAAGATAGCTGAGCTTTATTTTTCTATCCTGAAATTCAAGGAACTATTGAAAGTAAACGAACAAAGCCTGAAAAGCAGTATCTCAAATCTCAAGACAATTGAAAATCAATCAATTGCTGGCATAGCAAAAGAATCTGATTTGCAGCAGTACAAGGTAAAAGTCCTTGAAAAAGAGAATGATCTTCTTCAGGTAAAGAATAGCAGTAGCATTTTGAGATGCAGCTGGATGAACACTCTCGGCTTGAAGCCTGCAGACATACTGCCGGAGCCTGATGCTTTTAATTTCTCTGAATATGAAGATGAAGTTGAATATCTTTCCAGACTGAACACAGAGCAAATAGAAGCAGAATGGTTGAAAAAGAAGGAAACTGTTCTGAAATCAAACGAGAAAATAAAGATGCTGGACAGGACAATCAATATAAGTAAACTCGCATATATGAGCTCGCTTGGCAATTTCAGTCCTTCTCTTAATCTGACATGGACAAAGACAATAGAGGATGATGAAAAACTGGATTTCAAGGGAGGAGGAAGCTCTATACTGGCAGTAAATCTAAGTATTCCTTTATTCAAGGGAACCTCCAGGATATGGAATACATCAAAAGCAAAAACTGCTCTTGACCAGGCAGAAATAAACAAGGCTGATGGAGAAAGTGGGATTTTGCTGGCTGCCCAGAGTTCTTTTTATGCAATGGTGACGAATGCCAAGAAGATCAGGATTTACTCAGAATCTCTGAAGAGCGCAAAAATTCAATATAATCAAATAAAAAATAATTACGATGCGGGATTAACCGATGCAACTTCTTTAATAGATGCCGATTTGATTTTATACAGTAGTGAAATGCAGCTTACTTCTGCAAGATATGATTTCATTCTGGCTAAATTAAGTTTCTATCAGTTCTTAAACCAGGGAGTTGAGTAATGCAAAAGACCATTTTAGCATTCATAATCCTCTTGCTTTTTTATGCCGGTTGCAATGGCAAGAAGAATAGAGCAACAAGGAAACCTGAAGACGTAAAAGTCAAAGTGAAGGTAATTTCTACTGAAACTTTTTCATACCAGATAAAAACCTCCGGGACTCTACAAGCTATGGTTGATGTCAAGATAGCGCCTCAAACATCAGGTGTTGTTACAAGTGTTCCAGTTAATCTGGGAGATTTTGTCAAGAAAGGACAGACACTTTTCAGGATTGATACGCGTGTTGCATCTGCTTCAATAAGGCTTGCTCAATCCCAGGCAGAAAACGCCATGATCCAGTATCAGGCTGCACTCAGAAACTCGAGAAGACAGGAAATTCTATATAGAAGAGGTGAATTGTCAGCAGCTCAATGGGATTTGGTTCAGACTCAGGTAGATGCTGCATACAGCCAATTGAAAGCCACTCAATCCCAGATAAATGCTGCAAGAGCACAGGCAAGTCTTGGAACAGTAACTGCACCTGATGATGGATATGTTACAGAGAGAAATGTCAACAAGGGAGATATGATATCTCCTGCTTATCAAGCCATGGTAATTACGGATCCAAGGCAGATGAAAATAACAGCTGGTATATCAGAACAGGATATAATGAAGATTTCTGAAGGAGCTGAAGTCATAATAACATCACCACTTTTAAAGGAAAAGCAATATAAAGGTCGGGTTTTCGCAATAAGCATGAGAAGAAGTGATAAGAGCCTCAATTTCCCTGTGGAAATAAGACTGGACAATTCGAATTTAGAACTTAAATCAGGAATGACAGTATATATTACAATCAAAGGAAAACAGATTGAAAATGCAATAGTCCTTCCACCCTCTTATATTGTTGACAGGCTTAATAAATGGTACGTTTTTATCATTGAAAACAAGACAGCTAAACTTAGAGAAGTGATACTGGGAGAAAGATCTGAAGACAAGATAATAATAGAGAGTGGCTTGAAAACAGGAGAAAAAATAGCTACAAGTAACATTGCCAGGCTTAAAGACAATCTGGAAATAATAGAGACAGTGGAGTAGCAGGATGTTTCTGATAAAATTCTTCTTGAATCAACCTATTCTCGTCAGAATATTGGTATTGGTAGCGATCTCTGCAGGAGTATTCTCAGTCGGAAAAATACCAAGAGAAAGCTATCCATCAGTAAGTTTTGGAATGATTCCAATAACAACAGCCTATCCTGGGGCACCTCCTGCAGAAATTGAAAAGCTCATCACCAAGAAAATTGAAGATGCTGTATGGGATCAGTCTGATATAGATCATCTGGAATCAAATTCTTTTGAAGGACGTTCCCAGGTAAGAGTTGTCTTAAAAGAAGAACTTACAGATAATCAAATAAAAGATGCATATGATGAAATCGTTACAAGGATTGCACAAGTAAGTGATTTGCCAGATGATTCACAGCAACCTGTCTCCTTTAATGCTGATTTATCGAAATTCATCCCCATTATTGATATCGCATTGTCAGGACCTTACTCGGATTTGCGGATACAGGAAATTGCTGAGAAAATGAGAGACAAGTTGCAAAGCACTCCTGGAGTGAGTCAGGTAAATATTGCATCTTCATTTACAAGACTTAGTGCAGCAGGTGAGCAACGCCAGGCATGGGTAGAGCTTAATCCTGCGCTTCTTGAGCAATACGGTGTTACACAGAATGATGTTGTGAATGCGATTAAACTTCGAAACTACAATCTGCCGTCCGGCAATATATATAGCGGACAACAAGAATACGTAATAAGGGTAATGGGAGAATTCGAATCTCCTGAACAGATAAATGATGTCATTGTTAAAAGCTCCCCAGCCAGTCTTATCAAGATAAAAGATATTGCAAGAACTACATTCAGGCTTGAAAAGAAAAACATCCTGACAAGGGAAAGCATGAATCCAGCACTTTTGTTACGCATCTTCAAGCAGTCAGATTCAAATATTATTGATGTTGTGAATAATGTAAGAAAAGATGCAAAGGAATTCGAAAACACTTATCCTGATACAAGAATAACATTCAGAAATGACATGGGTCATGAGGTAAATAAGGTTATCGGAATTCTTGTCAATAATATGTATCTGGGAATGCTGCTTGTAGCAGTGGCATTATTTCTCCTTTTGGGTTGGAAAAATGCAAGCTTGACTACATTTGCCATTCCATTCTCATTCCTTGTTACTTTTATCTTCATGTATCTTACTGATTACACTTTCTCATCATTCTCACTCTTTGCTCTTCTTCTTGCTTCGGGAATGCTTGTAGATAATTCCATAGTAATAATTGACAATATCAACAGGTACATCAAAAAGGGACTGCCTGCAAGAGAAGCAGCTATTGAAGGTGCCCAGGAGGTCATCTGGCCAGTTTTCTCATCTACACTTACAACTATTTTTGCCTTCAGTCCTATTTTAATGATGTCAGGAAGAATGGGAAAAATGATGGCAGTATTCCCAATGGTTGTCAATATGGCACTCCTGTCTTCAATGGGTCAGGCACTGCTCTTTCTACCCAATCTGGTAGCACTTTTCATGCACGAACACGAAACCAAAAAAACACCAAAACCTTGGGGCAGAAAGATGTGGCTAGCTTTCTTTGCCCTTCTCCCGATAACAGGTACAATCTGGCTGATTAAAAGAATTCTTAAAATCCTGAAATTCCTTCTGGATGAGCTTGAAATGATAGTAACAAGAAGAGCAGAAAAAGGATTTGAGTTGCTTGTTGTCTACTATCAGAAAGCTCTTTTATGGGTTATAGGAAAAAGGTATTTACTTATCATTACGGTAGTTGTCTTCTCTTCAGCCGTTGCTATGTCCATGAGATTCCTTGATATCAGATTATATACTGAAATAGAAAGGGATTATCTGGTTCTCCAGTTTGATATGCCAATCGGAACCAAACTAGAATATACTGACTCGGTAACCAGAATAATAGAACATGAACTGAGCAAGTATCCCGAAACTGAAATCATGAATTTAACTACATTTGTTGGATACAAAGAAGGCGGTATGGGTGCAAGCACTGGCTATCAGAACGCACAGATTAATATAGACTTGCCTGAAAAAGAAAAGAGAACTCTCAATAATGAACAGCTGATGACAAAAATAAGGAAATTCATGAATACATTGAGTATGATAAAGAGATATGAATTCTATCAGAGACTGGATGGTCCTCCTGCAGGGAGACCTGTTGAAATAAGAGTTCTTGGAGACGATCTGGAAAAACTCAATGAATATGCTGAAAGAATAAAATCTGATCTGGAAAAGATGGAAGGGATTGCTGATCTGTCTTCAACTTATGAAGAAGGGAAAATGGAGTTGAGGATAATCCCCTATCATGAAAGACTTCGTCAGTACGGCTTGAATTATACAGAAATTGCCACATCAATAAGACAGGCAGTTGAAGGAGTAATTCCCGGATCATTCTTTACAAGAAATAATGAAGAAGTTGAAATTCTGGTAAAATACGATGAGAAATTTGTAAGGGACGCTGAAGAAATAAAATCATTAAAAATCCCTACAAAAACTGGAGAATATGTTATGGTCGCTGATCTTGCTGACATAAAGACAATCAGAGGACCTACCAGGATAGAGCATTACAACAAGACCAGAATGATAAGAGTTCTGGCAAATGTTGAAGGCAAACTGACTTCTGACAAAGCAAATAGATATATAATGGAGAAATACAAGGATTTTGAAAAAGAGAATCCTGGTTACAGACTCAGGTATGGTGGGCGAGCAGAAGAACAGGCAAAATCCTTCAGCAGTCTTGGTCAAGCTTTCATTATTGCGATTCTTCTTATCTTTGGTATTCTGGCTACCCAGTTCAGGAATGCTTATCAACCATTGATTGTCATGATAACAGTTCCTTTCGCATTCGTGGGAGTTACATTGGGATTGCACATAAGCCAGCTTCCTATTTCATTGAATGCTCTCATTTCAATCATCGCATTGGCAGGTGTTGTCGTGAATAACTCCATTATTCTTGTTGACTTCATAAATCAAGCAAGGCTTAAGGGCATAAACAGATGGGAATCTATAATACAGGCAGGAGCTCTCAGATTAAGACCTATTCTTCTTACAAGCATAACAACATTATCCGGATTAGTTCCAATGGCTTTGAATCTTGGTGGAACAAATGAGACATTCAGACCTATGGCTATATGCTTTTCATGGGGATTAAGTTTCTCCACTTTGCTTACCTTATTCATGATTCCTGCCCTTGTTGCAACTTTTGATGATCTCACTTCCAAGAGAGGACATTTGCCAGAAAATCTGGACACACCATTTGAGGAAACAAAGAACAAGAGCAAAGATATTAATTACTTTACAAAAGGATAGTGTTTTCATTTCAGCTCTTGACTGAAATTTTTGAGATATTGCAGCATACCAATCTAATTACTCTGGAGAGAATATGAAAATGATTTTTTTGATTATTTTTATCCTTGCAAATTACCTGACTAGTGCAACCATTTCAGGTTATATAAAGGATGAAAGAACTGGAGAACCATTACCTTTTTCATCTGTTTTTGTTGAAGGAACAGATATCAACACAATGGCAAATGAAAAAGCTTATTATATAATTCACTTGAAAGCTGGACAGTATACAATAAGGTTCTCGAGAGGTTCATATACTGATTCGTTCGTGAATATAACTTTATCTGAGAGATCAAACCAGCAGATTAATGCTGCACTGAAAGCTAAAATCGGAGAAATAAGGGAAACAGTAGTTTACAAGAAGAAGGATGACAAGACTCAGGTAAATATATCAAGAGAGATCCTTTCCCCGAATGAGCTGAGGGATCAGCCCCAGATGATTGAACCTGACCTGTTCAGATCTCTTCAGGTAATTCCAGGAGTTACAGCAGTAAGTGATTTTTCAAGTGGATTATATGTAAGAGGTGGAACTCCTGACCAGAACCTTGTATTGCTGGATGGTATAGAAATTTATAATGTATCCCACTTGTTTGGTGTTTTTTCCACATTCAATATGGATGCAATACAGGATGTTGAATTCCTGAAAGGTGGTTTTCCAGCCGAATTTGGGAGCAGAACTTCATCAGTACTTAACGTTCTCAACAAGGAGGGAAACAAGAAGGAATTTCACGGAGATGCAAGTCTCTCATTAATTGCTTCAAGCTTGTCTCTGGAAGGTCCAATACCAACTGGTTCTTTTCTTGTATCTGGCAGGAGAACCTATCTGGATTTCCTGACAGCATTGATGCAGGACAAACTCCCCTACTACTTCTATGATCTTAATGGAAAAATCACTTCCCAGCTTGGAAGAAATGACAAGATAAGAGTTTCTGGATATTATGGAGATGATCATCTGACATACGAGTTCTTGACAAGTGAAATGGATTGGAGATTCGGGAATATTGTAGGTTCAGCTGCATGGGATCATTTATATAACCCACAAGTTCTTTCAACTCTTTCTCTGTGCGCATCCAAGTACAAGTCTGATATTCTAGTTGGCTCTGACTTTGTCATTGATAATGGTGTCAAGGATTTGACAGGAAGACTGGATTTCGAATATTTTCCAAGAAACAACCTGAGTTTCAAGGCAGGTTCATGGCTGAAATGGAATTCTTTCTATTTCAATGAGAAATTCCAGGAGACTGATTATGTAGCATATGAAGATACTTCATACTATACGGGAATGTATTTGCAGAATAAATACCAATACGCTGATAAATGGATACTGGAAACTGGAGGAAGACTTGACTATTTCACTTCCGGGAAATACCTGAAACCGTCTCCAAGAATTGGGGCAAAATACTTCCTGAGTCCATTCATGGCAATAAAGGGAGCCTGGGGTTTATATTATCAATTCCTTCATGTTGTGAATCCTACATCAGGCAGGCAAGGTTACTTCTCAATGCTTGATTACTGGTTTCCGATTGATGAATCTGTAAAACCAATGTGCGCTTATCATTATATAACCGGGCTTGAATGGAAACGTTTTATTGAACATGACTGGGAGCTGGAAGCTTATTTCAAGGACATGAAAAATGTTGTTGAATTCAATGACAGAGTTGAAGATCCACAAGAGCTTGCAGATTTCTTTTACCATGGCACTGGTTATTCTTATGGAGTAGAGCTAAGTGCAGAAAAACTAAACATAGGAAGACTCAGCTATAAGGTTTCTACTGCATTATCATGGACAACCAAAAAACTGAATGATTTCAATGATGAAAAGAGATTCTATCCCAGACATGATAAAAGATTTAACTTCGATTTCACTGGAGATTACCAGTTAGGGAAAAAGTGGGTTGCTTCAGCCGCATTCAAATTCGCAACTGGGCAACCTTATACGAGGTCTTTAGGATACTACTATCAGGAAATTCCTGACGATGAATTCGAGATGGTTATTCCTGGTGATATGTACGGAGGCAGATTACCAATCTATCACCGCCTTGATGTTGGTTTCTCCAAGGCATTCAAGTGGAAAGGAATTGATTTCAAAGCTCATATACAGGTGCTTAATGTTTATAATCACAAGAATGTCATGGATATCTTCTATAATTTCGATACTAACCCGCCAACAAAGGAAGAATTCACAATGTTGCCTTTCCTGCCTTCTGCAGGGATAAGAGCTGAATTTTGATGAAAGAATATCTATTAGTTGCATTAGTTGTATTCTGTTTCTGCAGTTGCCAGACAACTGATGAGCAGTTTCAACAACAGCTTGTTGTTTCAAGTTTTCTTAAGAGCAGGCATGAGACAACTGACCTGAAGCTGAATTATGCTGAACAAATAGGGGAAAAACTTGATGAAACTGGCTTAGGAGTTAGTGGTGCAAATGTTTTGTTCAAACACGGGAATGAAAAATGCAGGTTGAATGAGGAAAAACCTGGATTATATATTTACAGAGGTGTTCAATTCACTGCAAATGAAACCTGCTATCTGGAGATAAAAATCGATACATTTTTCATAACATCCAGGACAGTCATCCCTGATACCTTGAAATTACTGGGGACTTATCCGGACACGATTACAATATATGATAATATAAACCTGAGCTGGTTTCCCAGCAAATATCATTCGGGATATCTTGTTTCAATAAAAAATCTTGAAGATCCCGATAAAAGGGAAGCAATTGATGAAGATTATGAGGAATTTACTAGAGAAGGAAGGTCTGATGTTCAATCCTATCTCATTGATAAAAATGTAACTAAATTCAATCTTACATCAATTGAATTCATGTGGTATGGAAAACACAGGATATCAGTAAAGGCAATAGACAGAAACTATTTTGACTTCATGCGTTCTGCTGAAGAACAAAGCAATATTGAGCCAATATGTCATATAAATGGATGTCTTGGTGTATTTGGTTCATATAGCGAGGACTCAATATATCTCTATTTGAAGAAGGAAGAGAAATGAAAAAGAAGAAGATTTTTTTTGTTATCCTTTTATCATTTGTTTTGCTGAATTGCTTTGATGAGGAATATGTTCCCCAGCTTATAGTGAGGGGATATTTCTATCCTGAGCAGCAAATAACCAATATCAGACTTTCTGAATCAGTAGATATAGGTCAGAAGTATGATTCACTAGCTGTTGCTATTTCAGACGCAAAAATATATATAACAACAAAAGATAATAAGTTCATGCTTGAAGAATCGGAGACCAGAAAGGGATCTTATACGTCTCCAATCAAACCTCTTCCTGGAGAGACTTACAATATAGAAATCTTTGCAAAAGACTTCCATGCTACAGGACAGACACTCATTCCTTCACAGATACAAATAACCAAGGCCCCTTCAGACACAATCAGCATAGAGGAGCCAATTCCTTTGGAATGGTCAGCTTGCGATAGTTGCTATGGATATATGTTGACAGTCATATGCCGCGACGAGATAAAAATCCCTATAGATAGCACTTTCGAGGAAATGAGAAAGGAAAATGCAGAAAAAGACCAGATCCCGTTTTTCATTATCAAGAAGGAAATAACTTCTATCGAGATTCCTGCATTCTTTTTCTGGTATTGGGGAAATCAGGTTATAAAAATCTATGCAATTGACAAATCCTTGTGGGATTATCTGAGATCTTACAGTGACTGGGCTTCTTCCAAACCTAATTATCATATGAAGGGAGCTCTAGGTGTCCTTGCAGGAATCTCAGTTGATTCAGTGAATGTATTTCTCAAGAAGACTAGGTAGAAAGCTCTCCAGAATCAGCTAATCCAGATAATTTCTTAGTTGTTATTGCAAGCCTTTTTGCAAGCATCCTTGCAAGGAAAAGTCCATAATTCGGATAATGCTTGAGTGTCTGGAAAAACTGCTGCCTGTCAATCTTCAAAACCTTGCTTGCAGTCTTTGCTTTTATGGTTGCCGTTCTTGGATAATTTAGCAGGAATGACATCTCACCAAAAAACAGATCATCTTTTGTTAATATGCTTATTACCTTTTCTTTCACTATGACCTCGAAACTCCCGTTTATTATATAGAAAAGATGCAATCCTCTTTCTCCATAAGAGAACACCTTGTCTCCCTCTTCATAATTCACTACTTCAGCATTAATGAATCCTTCAGGTAAGCTGTTTGGTTCCTGCAAGGATTGGTTTTTTATGCTGATAGTAACCTGATTTCCTGTTTCAGAATATCTTATTTCATCAACCATCTGTTTGGCAAGGTATATTCCCCTGCCCTGTTTGTCGAATATCTTGCCTTCTTTTATATTTTCCAGTACGGTTTTATGATCGAAACCTTCACCTTCATCTGTTATAGTGAATTCGCATCTATCGTTATAAAATGCATATTCCAGATGAACCTTCTTTGACGCTATCTCAGTATTTTGCAGCTTTTCCTTTATTAATCCGTATGCATCCCAGTTATTCTTGAGATAGCTTGATTTTTCCTGCTGCGTTATCCTGCAGTTGCCGTGTTCTATTGCATTCATAATAAGTTCATATAGAGCTAATGCAAGTCCCTGAGATTTATTAAGCGAAACTATTCCCTGTTGATAAAGGTAATTGGTAAGAAGATTTATATAACCCTCGAAATCTTCATTATTTACATCTATTGTAAAAGATCCACTATGTTGTGAAGTGAGCGAGCTTACTATTCCTTTCTGAGCTAGAATTTGCCTGTTGCTTTGAAGGATTTTCAATATTCTGGGGAGAGATATGCTCAGGAAGCGTCTGTCTATTACATTGATGACATTAGCCTGGGGTATCTTTGATGGCAGTTGTGCACTCTGAATATCTTCAACTATTCCAATAATCCCAGCTGTCTGCAACCATGGTTCACCCTTGAGATCTTCAAGCAGTTTTTCTGGTGAAAGCACTGGATCAGCAAAATCGGCAATTATAAGCTCAGGTATTTCGAAATTCAGGATATCTGCTGCATCAGCATAATTGAGAATGAAGAAAAGGTTGAAGCCGCATTTGGAACCAATCGAAACTACTATATCCCTTATTTCTCTTCTTACTTCCCTTCTGGAACTGATCACAGCCAAAGAAAGATTAGCTGCCATATAAATCTCCTTCTCTAAAACAAGAAACCATTGTTTATCATTAATTACTTTCGTGTCAATTAAAAGAAGGCAAGCACTTTTTAGCATCAAGTGCCTGCTTCTGGTTTCTATCAGAACTTCTTTGCGTACTCAAAAACTCCACCGTTTTGATATATCTCATAAACAACTTCGGGTAATGGATTTGCTTTGTATGACTTGCCAGTTGTCTTGTTAAGTATAGTCCCGTTGAGCAAGTCTATCTCTACTTCGTTTCCACTCTCCATTTTAAGTTTATCGCCTTCCATACCGCCTATATGAGGGGATTCTATCAATGGCAAACCGGCATTGATGGTATTTCTTTTGTAAATCGCACCGAATGATTCACCAATCAAAGCCTGAATTCCCAGTGAAATGAAACAGTCAACTGCCTGCTGTCTCGAACTTCCTGCCCCAAAATTCTCTCCCACAACAAGTATATCACCTGGTTCAGCTTTTTTTGAAAAATCAGTCCATCCTTCAAGATTATCAAGTGCATATTGTCCCATTTCATTTATGTTGGTTATATGCAAATACTTGTTATGAAATATCATATCCGTATCTATATTATTGATCATTTTATTATTGGAATCCCGCAAAATCCAGACTTTTCCTTTCAGGATTGAAGGTTTCATAAATCCTCCTTACATCATATTTAAAAGTGTTTTGTAATCAACGATTTCACCCTTGATTGCACAAGCTGCTGCTATAAGCGGAGATGCCAGATAAGTCAGTCCGTTTCCCTGTTTACCCTTGAAATTCCTGTTACTTGTTGAAATCTGAACCTCTCCTGTTCCAGTCATTCCAATCTGTCCAGATGCACAACCACCACAACCCGGATTGCTTATTATTGCACCAGCTTCATAAAATTTTCTCAGCAAGCCGCTTTCAAGAAGCTGTCCATACACTTCTCTTGTTGAGGGAACAAGTCTGCACATAACACTTTGTTCAACCTTATGCTTTTCAAGCAATCTGGCAGCAGCTTCGAAGTCTTCAAATCTTCCATTTGTGCATGAGCCGATGAACACGCTGTGAATCTTGGCACCTGCTGCTTCATCAATACTTACCACATCCTCGGGGTGATTGGGTCTTGATATCTGTGGAATACAATCATTTATATCAATCTCAATTTTCTCTATATAATCAACGTTTTCTTCCATTTCTGGAATGAAGGAAGGGAGCTTACCCATCCTTTTCTTGCAGAATTCCAGAACTCCTTCATCAGGAATTATGAAGCTTGAAATTGCACCCATTTCTGTTGCCATAGAGGCAAGTGTAATCCTCCCTGGCAGGTCAAGTTTATCAACAGGTTCACCTTTGTATTCTATGCATCTTCCAAGAGCTCCTTTTGCCCCTAACCTTCCAAGTACCTTCAGAGTGAGATCTTTTGCAGAGAAAAGTTCCCTTGGTTTTCCCTTTATTGAAACCAGCATAGAGGGAGGTACTTCATACCATACTCTGCCTGCCCTGAAAGCAAGTGCAATATCCTGATCCCCCATTCCCTGACCAAAAGCACAAATTGCACCAAGAATATTATAGTGACTGTCAGTTCCTACGGCAGTATAACCTGGTCCTACATAACCTTTTTCCAGCATTATATGAGTACCTATGCCTTGATCCACATCGAATATTTTAATTCCTTCCTTCCATGCGAACATGCGGCATTTATGCTGATTATCAGCATATCCAATATTTTTTGCTGGGGCAACAGTATCAAACGTAAAATAAGTCTTGGAAATATCATCAACTTTCTTGTTATTCTCGAAATAATGCTCCAGGTTCTCAACTACATTAGGTCCTCCAAAGTCCCTTGCAGTCCTGAGATCTATATTCATCCATATGATATCTCCAACAACAGGTTTCTGATCACTGTGTCTTGACAGTATTTGCTGAATAACACTCTGTCCCATAATACCTCCTTGTAGACTTTTTTTAGAATTTAAACTCAAATTCATTCATTATTGTTCTATAAACATTAAAAATCATTAGCTATAAGTTAAACCCATTTACAAATATTTGAGTGATTTTGAAACAGATAATTCTACTTTCTTCCTGACAGAAAAAAACTTGTTCCTTCTTCTGTCTTAGCTAATTTAAGTGTGAAAAGATAAATATCCCCTTCTCCCTTTATTGTCGTGATATTGCCAATGGAAGTTGCATCTGTAGTGACAGATTTGATAATGCTCGGGATTTTCTCCTTGTAATATTTCTCTATGGTTTCAGGTGAATCTTTGGATAAAGCATTCAGACAGAAAGTGACAGTAGTTCCCCTTGTCCTTATCATACCGCTGTCTATTGTCAAATTCGGATATAAAGGTATTTTCAGTTCTTCTATCAGCTTTTTTACTTCTTCCTTATCCATTGCAACCTGTTGATTGAAGCTCTTGTCAGAAAGTTTCAGTTTGCCATCCTCAGTTATTGAAGCTTTCATTGTTGGCTTATGCTCTTTCCTTGCACATGAAAAAAAGCACAGACAGATCGTTAAAATAAGTATTATTGAATATTTCACTGAAAATCTCCTCTTTTCA
>JAFGND010000056.1 GCA_016927185.1 Candidatus Coatesiibacteriota bacterium | reverse complement strand
TTGTATTCCAGGCACCTTCAGATTTCAACCTTGCATAAGTTGCCAGATACTTGCCTCCTAAAAACACAAGACCAAAATCCTTCTCCTTTATATTTATTATTTTCTGTATATACATCACTTTTCTATTGGCTTTCTTGAAATCTATGATTTCCTGGAGTGTATCATGATTATCTACAATAACCTTCATGTGTTTTGCCTTGGTTCCATAAAGGGGTTTAAATACCGCTTTCTTATACTTCCTGACGAATTGCAGTGCTATGTCTTCATCTTCAGTTATTACTGTAGATGGCATCGGAATACCACCGATTTGCATTGTAATTGTGCAACTTAGCCTGTTCACCAATTTCATGATATTAGAAGGTTTAGAGAAAACTTTAACACCAGATTTTTCATTTAAATATCTCAACAGTTCTAGTCTGTCAAGATTATCAGGACTGTATTCCAATCCTATTTTCTTTATGATTATTGCATCAAATTCTCTTAAATCTTGCTCTTCACAGTAAATCTCTTTTTTTTCTGAATCAAGGTATACCTTATCCATATCAAGCAGATAACTGCTACCTGTTTTTGCTTGTATTGTATTTATCAACTTTTCTGTTGACCATCCTCCTTCAACTCCTATTACACCTATTTTCTTCATTTCATCTCCCCTAATCTTCAAAAATATAAATAGGTACCTTGAACTGGTTTATTTCCCGTTCTTTGTACATCAAGATCTTCTCAATCAGGTAAATAGATTTCAGGTACATGTCTTTTGCAAAATCCTTATTAAGTTCAAATCTTGTTGAAGTTATAAATGAACGAATAAGCCCCAATCCTAGCCTTATTTCAAATGTAGTATCATTATTGTCATAAGCAAAATTCTTGACGAAATTGTATGTTTCTCTTATTGTCCATTTTATCTTTGTTCTCACATCTTTCTCAAATATTGGAAGTCTGTAATTGGAAATTATGAATACTGAAATATCTTGAAGATAATCCATGTCTTTTGAACGATGCAGATCTATAAAGTTTATATTTCTTCTTGAATGATTAAAAATTATATTATCTATATTGAAATCACCGTGAATGAATACAGTGAATGGAGCATTTATTTCCTTTCCAAGTAATGAAATTTTCTTTATCATTTCTTCAAAAGGTAATACCTCTATATCTCCTATCAAATTCCCTTTTGATCTGAACCATGGATGCACTTTATATACATCCTCTATTCTATTATTAAGCTGATCCAGATATCCAGCATTACATTCTTCTTTTTTCATGGTTTTATGCCATAGATTTGACATGGTTTTTGCTAATTGAAAAAAGGTTTTTGACAAATCTTCAGGACTACTGTTTATCAACATATCTCTGTAAGTTTTGCCCCTTAGATATTCTATAAGGATAGATGCATTCCATCTATCCTTATTAAAACCTAATATCCTTGGAGTAAGTTTATCATCAATTCTATGCCATTTCTCAATATTTTCTTTTTCTTTTTCTATCTTGTTATTCTTACCTTCTTTGAAAATAACCCAACTTGAGTCTTCTTCATCATCTATTTTATGAACTTTTCTTATTATACTTCCAGATTTTGTTTCTGCAACAGGTTCAAGGTAATAATCTGAAGATGCTTTTCTTTGATTTTTACCTTCTATTGTTTCATTTAGTGTATGGAATTGGTGAATTTTGATTTTTTCACCAATGATTTTATTGATAAGAGATTCCCCAATATTTAAAAGTGAATCACCTATTCTCTCTAGGTATTGGAAAATAAACAACATTGTAATCAAGTTTTCAGTGTTTCCTCCATTTTTCAATCTTTGCATTATATCATCAAAATTATCTTTATATAATTTATCAAGCAGAATCTCACTTCTGCATATTTTAAGTGCAGTATTGATATTCTTTCCCTGAAGCCCTTTGTTTATCGAATTTAGAGTGTCAATAATCTCTTTGAACATAGCTTTGTAGTTAAAGTTTATTGTAAAATCATGATCATTGAAATGCTCAAGTTGACGTGTAATATTTACTGCATAGTCAGCAATATGCTCCAGATTATTAGAGATATTTGCAACTATTCTTGCTTCCTGCGCTATTTTTTTGTCTTTCATACTCAAATCAAGTATAATTGTACTAGATTTGTTCTCTATAACATTCTTCAAATTATCAATATAGTCATCCCTTGAAAAAACCTTCTCATGATATTTTGTATCCTTTTGATTGTCAATTGCTTTCAAGGTATCTTCAATCTGTTTTATAACTTCTATTAGCATAAATTTCAGGTTTTCTTCTATGCTTCTTAAACAGTCTTTATCCATTCCTTAAATTCCTTCACTCCACACTTAAATTATCTGATTTAAATTCCTTCTGATCATCATTCTCTTTCCAGCTGCATTTTACTGATATCTTTACTTTGTTATCCTTTTTTTTAGCTTTGACTTCAAGTTTAAGCAGTTCAGCAGGTTCGAGCACTATTTTCTTATCCTTACTCCCTAGTATTATTTTGCCTTTCGAGAAACCATCACTAATCGCATTAAGATACTTTACTATTGATTTTAAATCCTGCAGTGATTCAAAAACGAAATCAGTGTTTTCATTGGGCATTTTTATCTCCTTTCTGTATCAGCTCTTGTAGTTTTATTCAAGCCTTGATTTATATTCATCTATAATTCTCTCCTTGCTGAATCCTGATGCAATTAGAGTTTTTTGTACATCAGGATCTTCCCATCCAAGCTGAACTCCGATTTCCCTTCCTGCTTTTTCAGGATCCTGAAGCTCCAAAGCTCTTATTTTCTCACCCATGTGAGTGTCATCTCCCATAAATAAAAGCAGGGGTTTATCTTTGAATTGCAACGTCTTGTTTTGTTTTATAAGTACGTTCATAAGAAAATTAGTGAATTCTCTGGATTGTGGATTCCAGACTTCATAGCCATCAACATCATAATCAGCAAGGAGAATTGGCCAGAATTGCTCTGGATGGGGAATAACTATTCCAGCATTAGCTGATCTTGCTTCTTCTATTAAATCCTTAGTATTATAAAAATATTCAACATTAAAATCCTTTTTTACCATCCTTTTTACAGCTGAAAAAAGAAGCTGCGTACGATGAATAGTTTTTTCGTCGTAGAAGAAGCGAAGTTCATCAATATAGTTCCGCAGGAGTTTGTTTTGTATTGCCCAAACTGGAATCTTGCTGTCATAGGTCTGGATTAATTGATCAAGTTTACTTGTATGATATTTAAGAAAAGCAACTATCAAATCATCTGATTCTGTCTCCTTGATTGCGATTTTGAATTTGTCTTCCATTGAAGGTGAAGTTATAAAGTGAATTAATTCAAAAAGCTGCTTTGATCTGTACTTGAAAGTATGTTCTATAATTGAATTTAGTGTTACTGCCTTTTCAGGATCATAGTTCTTGAAATGAAGAAGCAACTGGACTTTTCTATTGAATTCCTTTGAAAAACAGTCAATTTCAACTCCATAATAGTCGTTATAATTCAGTACAACATTGTGTTGAGTTGGAATAATGAGTTCATTCTTGAAGGAAGGGAAAGTATTATGGATTCTTTTTTTTATAAGATCTATTGGGATGAATTCTGGATGCCAGTGTACAGCAAGAACGCTTTTCTCTTGCGGATAAATAATTGAAGGTGTTTCAATTGTCTTTATGTCTTCTGCTGATAATCTATCAGATATTATTTTCAGGAAAATGTCTCTTTCAAATTCCCTTATTTCATTTGTGAATTCTACTGTATGCTTCCAATTATCTTTTTCATAATTTAACTTGCTTAAATTAATTATTTTTATACTTTTTCCCAAGAATGCTCCTCTCTTTATTGTATATGGTATTAATCTTCATATCCTCTTTAAATCAGGGAGAAAAAATATTATATCTGATTGTCTAAATATAATGAAAAAGCATTGTTAAAATAGAATAAATAAATGGTTAATATTGAATTAAGTTTTAAGCAGGCTTTTTATTTTCATGAAGAAAAATGGATTATAGAATCTTGATTTAATACCCACTAGAATACGCTTATATTGCTTTAGATAACAACCTCTTGAAAGTTATCCCTATTTCATAGCTGAGAAAAAAGAGGTTGTATATCCTGCTATCCGTGCATATAATAATTTCTATCTTATCATTCTAGCTGCTTCCCTCAAAACATACAAGGATTCTTCTGAAGGATTATCTATTCTTGTTCTAAGTATTTTAAGTTCTGCGTGGAAATCAAGTTATATAGGCATTTCCTGGAATAGCAATCTTATAATCCTTTATTATACATGGATTTAAAAAGACGCATATTCCTGTCTATTTTTTATCTGATTTTCACTATCCTCTTGCATTCCATGCCACTCTTCACAATATAGACTCCCTCTCTCCATTTGCTAGTATCAACAGAAAGCTTGCCTTTGCTAAGGTTCATAACCAGTTGACCAGTCAGGGAATAGACTGCACCTGAAGATGGCAGGGAGAGTGACAAGCGGGAAGAGAAGGGGTTAGGTGAAACAGAGAGGGATTTAGCTGGAAGATATGAAGCTGATTTGTTATCCTTGAAACCTGTATAGCCATAGGTTTCAATAGCATAGAGGTAATTATCATTATTTCCAATAAATACTATACCATCAGATGCACAAGGAGAAGACTGATATATAAGATTTCCATCGTGCCAAAAAGTCCACATAGTCTGTCCATTAACCTTGTTAATTGCATATACTTGATTAGTATATATATAAGATTCTCCACCTAAATAAATAGCCTCATTGTCAATAGCAGGAAATTTTATTCTGGTAAATTCACCGTCAAGTCTCTCCCAGATTTTTTCTCCATTAGCAGCATTAAATGCAAAAAGATGTCCTGTATCAATTTCAGATTTCATTCCAGGAAAGTAAACTATGCCATTTGAATAACAAGGCTTGCTGTCTGCAAACCTGCTTGCATAAGAAGCAAATACTTTCCATATTAACTGTCCAGTTTCTGCATTCAAGGCATAAGCATAACTGTTGTATCCGCCAATATAAACCATATTATTGACAACCAGAAGTTCATATTGCAGATAAGTGTCAGTAGTATATTTCCAGATCTGTGAACCATTTGTTGCATTTATGCAATATATTGAACAGTTATTCGGATATGAACTGTCAGGGACATATATCTTATTCTGGCTGAAAACAGGTGATTTTAATGGAAAAGCCCCATCTATTTTTGAACAAAGAACAGTGTTCCCATTAGGAATATCCAGCCCGAAAACATAAGCATTTTGTGTAGTAAAGAAGCAAATCCCGTTTCCTATGATTGGCAATAATGTCTCAATTTTTCCATAAGGGTCAGTGCTTATAGTTTTTTTCCATCTCTCCTTTCCTGAACTTGTACTGCATGCATATACTGTATTTCCAATTAATGAGACATAGATTATTATGTTTTCATCCATGCATGGAGTATTAAAACTTCTTGCTGTCATTCTATATGACCATTTGAAATCACCTTTTTTTGTAAAAGCATAAAGACTTTCGTTAGCAAAATAAACCTTCTCATTATCAGCTATAGGACTGGAAGTATAGAATTTGTCTGTACATTTATATCTCCAGAGAAGATCCCCTGGTTTGGATAAAAGAAGGTTTGGCAGAATAAAGATTAATACTATGACTAAAATCTTCATTTTTCCTCCTTGAATTTATTCCTTATTTTTGGCAATACTTTTATAAAATCTAT
>JAFGND010000011.1 GCA_016927185.1 Candidatus Coatesiibacteriota bacterium | reverse complement strand
TTGCAGCAATATCTGATAAAGAGGCAACTACTGACTTGAAACCTATGTCCTTAGGTTTCTGATATATGAAATCGAAATGAACGAATTGATTGAAAGTATCAGTTGTTATCATATAAGTAAAATTATCAGAACCCTGAAATAATGCAGCATCATCTCCTATACTTAATATAAGATTTTGAGGCAGCTGTTCTGCCTGAGTTTTAATATTTTCAATTATTTTGAATTCATCCATATTTTTTAAGTAAGAGATACTTTAACTATCTTCAAACTGTTTATATTTGTAGTTCCCAATCCCTTCTTTTCTCCAATCATGATATGAGGGATGTTTTTCTCGGAAATTCCAAAAAGCTGAGATGCCAGAGTATCAGCT
This sequence comes from Candidatus Coatesiibacteriota bacterium, assembly GCA_016927185.1. Classification (GTDB taxonomy): domain Bacteria; phylum JAFGND01; class JAFGND01; order JAFGND01; family JAFGND01; genus JAFGND01. The sequence continues at coordinate 25,827 of JAFGND010000011.1, read as the reverse complement.
GCTATCGGATCAGTGCCAGCAATTATTGTACTTTTCAATTCCACATCAGCAAGATTTCCTCCTATAGGTCCATTTCTTAAAAGTATTCTGTATCCATCTATTACTGTAAGGTGGGGACGGAAAAATGCTGCCATATCAGCAATAGAAGCGTGTATATTTTTGTGATAAGTTCCTCTTTGGCCTCCCATTCCACCAAACCAGTTCTTCATTCCAAGGGTGAGTTTTGTAAGTGAATGATGTTTTGCAATAGGAACATTTATCAGTTTATCTGCCTCTATAAGAGTTTTAAGAACCGATGCTTCCTTTATATTGGATCCCTTGAGATTAACATTTACGAAATTGGAGGCTGAAGGAATAAGAACATTCGCACCAGCTTTTTTTGCAATGTCTTCAATTCCAGATTTTGAGAAGCAAATTGCTGCTGCCTGACAGGATCTATCAGTAACAGTAATAGAGGCAGCACCAGCTTCCTGGCATAGTTCTATAATAGCTTTTATAACAAATGGATTTGTATCTGCTGCTTGTTCAGGAGTTCTTGCCCAGCCAATATTCGGTTTTATTACAACCTTGTCTCCTTTTGAAATGAATTTCCTGATACCTCCTATTATCTCGATTGCTTTTTTTGTTGAATGAAAAGGGTCTTTGCCAACTATGATAGAGAGATCTGCATTATCAGAATTCTCCTGAAACATGTCATCTATCTTCAATATTGGTATACCTGACAGCAATGCATAACTTAATGCGGTTTTCTTTATAAAGTCCCTTCTTGACTTGTTCATGTTTCCTCCTTAGTAAAGCCGCTTAATAATTTATTATTTATATTGTAAAGTTTTTTTTATCGAGAATAGCAAGGCTTTCTTATAGTCAATTCATATCATTTATATTTTGAGCTGATTAATAACTAAAAATACAAACTGTTTCATTGATTAGCCTTCAGCTAAATTTACTTTAATTTCAGAGAGTCTTTGATTAATAAAGTCAAACAGATTCTTCAAAGTGGTTTTATTTGGAGATTAAAATGAAGCAATTTGCTTTTAGGATGTACATATTGGTTAATTTTAAATTCCCTTATATGGACTCTTCAAGAAAGCCTTTTGAAACAATGTTTTTCCAAGGTTTTATTTTTTTCCATTGACAGTATATGCCAGACTTCGCTTTTTGTCATTTTGTATGGGAGACAAAGCAAAAGTAATAACAGTAATACTTTATTTAATCTATAACCTTGAGGGAGGTTTGTAGTGGAAAAATTCGATATGAAACTGACGGATTTGGCATCATTGTTTCCAGCCGATTTCACTCAGGAGCAAATTGCAAAAGGGAAGACAGCTCTCTTGAAAGCACTGGCAAAAAGGATGCATAAATTCTACCGAGGAAAGGTTCATACAGTACCAAAAGCTGGAGTATGGGGTTTCAACTGGTTTAATGTATGGTATACTCCAGGTGTTTCTGTTGTCTCAACAACCATAAGGGACAATAATGATACATCATTCGATTTATCAAATCGCAGCAATTTTGTTGGTGTTGTATCAGATTCTACAAGAGTACTGGGAGATGGAGATTGCACTCCTCCGGGTGGACTGGGTGTCATGGAAGGTAAAGCTTTTTTGATGAAGTATCTTGGCGGAGTAGATGCAGTTGCTTTATGTATAAACAGCACAAATAGCAAGGGAGAAAAGGATCCCGACAAGATAATAGAATTCGTAAAAATGTGCGAACCAAGTTTCGGAGCTATAAATCTTGAAGATATTTCTCAGCCAAATTGTTATAAGGTTCTTGATACCTTGAGAGAGGAATGTGAAATCCCGGTCTGGCACGATGATGCTCAGGGAACAGGTTGTGTAACACTTGCCGGCTTGATAAATGCATTGAAAATTGCAGGCAAGAAAATGTCAGAAGTAAGAATAGCAATGTTTGGAGCAGGCGCAAGCAATACTACAATTGCAAGGCTTATTATTGCAGCTGGAGTTGATCCAGAAAAAATGATTCTAGTTGATAGAAAAGGTGGTCTGCATAAAGACAGGGAGGATATAAAGAGTAATCCCAAGTTTTACAGGAAATGGGAATTGTGTGCAAAAACAAATCCTGGAAAAGTAACCAGGATAGAGGATGCAATGAAAGGTGCTGACGTACTGATTACATTATCCACTCCAGGACCTGGGGTTATCAAACCTGAATGGGTGTCCTCAATGGCGGATAAGTCTATTGTTTTTGCCTGCGCAAATCCAGTGCCTGAAATCTATCCATACGCTGCAAAAGAAGCAGGTGCATATATTGTTGCAACTGGTAGGGGAGATTTCCCGAATCAGGTTAACAACTCACTTGGTTTCCCGGGAATATTGAAAGGTGCATTGATTACCCGTGCAAAGAAAATAACAGACAATATGGCAATAGCAGCTGCACATTCTCTAGCAGATTATGCAGAGGTACAAGGTTCAAGGAAGTTGAGTCCCGATTATATTATTCCAACAATGGATGAAGCAGCTGTATTTCCGCAGGAAGCTGCTGATGTAGGCTTGCAGGCAATAAAAGATGGTGTTGCAAGATGTAATCTGACTCACCAGGAAATGTTTGATATTGCGAAAAAGGATATAGAAGAAGCTCGCGGAATAACCCAGCATCTTATGAATACAGGCTGGATAAAGGATCCTCCATTGGAAATGATCCAGGAGGCAATCCAGGAAGCAATCAACGCGGTCAAGAAATAAGAACAGGTGCAGGTTAATTCCTGCACTTTTCTATAATATAGATATTCCAAGTTCTACAAGGATAAGAAAACCTGCCAGGAAAAGCAGATACCAGGAGATTTCAAACTTTGATGCTTTAGTTATTGCTTCTGCATCAGACAAATCCTGCAATAAAGGATGATCAATCATACCAGAAGACAGTTCATATTCTGAAATATTGTATGCCCACATTTTTTTCCCACATTCATACCATCCAGGATATTTGGTTCTCTCACTTGTTTTTTCCTTGCCCTTTATTATACAGGGAATAACTATTTTGTTATAAGGATCCAGCAGGTTCTCATCGTCTATCCAGATGATTCTTTCCCCAACCAGTCTTTCCTTTTTATTTATATTAAGCATTGCATAAAGAGTTTGATGGATTAAGGGAAGGAATGTAGAAGTGTTTACGAAATTGGACCATGATTTCAAATAACTTGTATTAAGAAGGTAGATATTATCCCTGTAAAGCAGCAATGGAGGTGCATCATTCAGATTTAAAAGTGTTTTCCAGTTAGAATCAGCTGTTATTTTTCTTGATTTATATATTTCAACAGTATTGAAAATGATATCTTCATAAAGTGAAGGAAGGTGTGGATTTACCATGAAGTAACCACTAGCATTAATAATACCTTCATCCTTTATTCCATCAAATTCGAAAGGCTTGTCAGATGCTATTATAAGATAAGGCTTGCTTTTCAGAGAGGAGCTGGATTTTATTTTCAAATAATCATCATTCCCAATAATAAATGCATCACTTTCTGAGATAAGCTTCTCATGAATATTTTCTGGTAATATGATTTGAGTCTGGAATGGAGAAGCATCACCCGGATTTAAGGCAAGCAGCAAGGGATCACCATAATCAATATCTCCAATTACAGAGATTCTGTTGTTAATATTCTGATTGAAAATGAAGTAGTAACTGTCCCTTGATATCTTGCTCAATCCTATTAGTTGAATAAGACCTTTCTGAGAATAATTTGATTCTAGAGACTTAAATTTGAAAAAAATCGTATGATTTCCCTTGGGAATACCTTCTTCTGAAATCAGGTTTCCACCAATGAAGCATTTCAACTTCAACACTTCATTATGAGGATTGATAACTGATACTTTCAGTTTTGAAGCAGCACCCCTGAATGAAGGGGGAACATCCCAGCTCACTTTTTCAATAAAGGCATTTTTAGTTTCTGCCGGGATTTTCATAAAGAATATTTTGGCAGATATGTTATCTCTTTTAAAGGTATCCAGATCCTTACTTCTTTTGTCAGAGACTATCAATATAGACGGATTGAGTGATTTCTTTTTATCAAGTATCCTGTTTGCTTCAGCAATTGAAAGACCAAGTGAAGTTCCTCCGTATCCTGGTTTTATATTTTCAATGGTTTTTTTTAGTTGATCCCCTGGATAGACACCATCAGGCAGAACAATCTCTGTAGTATCTGAAACTGTCATTAAAGTTATTTCACTTTCAGTAGAAATTCTACCAAGAGCTGGAATCAATCTATCCCAGTATGAAGTATCTGCTAGAGAAGTATTCATACTGAAAGAAGTATCCAGGATAATCACAAGATTTAATCTTGGTTTGCTCAGGAAAAATCCCTTGAAAGTTGGTTTCGCAAGAAACAAGGTAAATGAGAGAATAATTGCAATACGGATTATGAGCTGAAGCAAGTCTTTTAACCTAAGTTTCCTGACTTCTTTCTCCTCTATTTTTCTAAGAAGAAATAATGAAGGAAAATAGTAAGTCCTGTATTGCCTGTGTTTGTACAAGTGAAGCAGAATTGGAATAGTCACCAGCAACCCCAGAAAAAGATAGAGTGGCTGGAGGAATCCCATGATTAGATCTCAATCAGCTCGTATTTCCTGTTCCCAAGTCCTATTTTCTCTGCATGAGAAAGCTGCACAGTTCCATCAAGTCCATTTGCCAGAATAGCAAATTTATCTCCTTGAGGCTTGTTTTTATAAGTGGGGTGCCATGGAACATTATTTACGAAATCTAGACATGCCTGATCCAGAGCAACTGGATCATCTGAAGACAGGATACCGATATCTCCTATAATTGGTGTTGATGAGAATCCATAACAATCACATTGAGGAGAAACATTGGTAATAAAAGAAATGAAACTGCAAGCTGGTGATACGCAACTTATTGCGGCTTTGGCATATTCCGCAATCTTTTCCATGCAAATATAAGGTGATGCATCCCATGAATTTTGTATACACCTGTTGGGGCATACTGCTATGCAGCTTGCACATCCAATACAGTTATTTTGATTTATAAAAGCTTTCTTGTTATTCATTGATATAGCATCAACAGGACAAAATTCCATGCATATTCCGCAAGAAACGCATTTGTCAGGATTCACATTTGGTTTGACATCTGAATGCATTTCCAGTTTCCCAGCTTTTGCAGCACAACCCATTCCCATGTTCTTCAATGCTCCTCCAAATCCTACTAATTCATGACCCTTGAAGTGGGAAACACATAATATGGCATTTGCATCTGCAATTGCCTCTCCTATAACAGCATTTTTTATTCTGTCACCATTGACTTCAACACTTACACTTCTATTTCCCCACAACCCATCAGCTATTATTATTGGCGCATGAATCATTCCGTATTGAAAACCGTTATCATGTGCGCAATGCAGATGATCTATGCTGTTTCCTCGATGACCAGCATAAAGAGTATTTGTATCTGTGAGAAAAGGTTTCATCCCTTTTTCCTTGAGATAATCAACAATCCTTTGTATGTACAAAGGTCTAATGTATGAAGAATTTCCTCTTTCCCCAAAATGCATTTTTATGGCAGTTAATGCTTTCGGTCTTGCAACTTTATGAAAAGAAAGCAATTCAAGCAGATCGGGAAGTCTTTTCAAGGTGCTTCCTTTTTTGATACTGCTATTCAGAGAAAGATAATATACTTTTGAATTTTCTTCTCTTAAAAACGATGTTAACCAGTTTTTCAACTTCATGATTATCCTTCCCTGAAGAATTTGATAAGTCTTTCCAGATCTTCCTTTGTTTTCCTTTCAGTCACTGCAATCAGGATATCATTTTTCCTGTCATTAAAAAATTTTGATAATGGAATGCCGGGGATAATTCCTTGCTTGAGACCATTTTGAAATATTGTTTCTGCATCACAAGATAATCTTAATACGAATTCATTAAAAAAAGGTTCTTTTTCAGGCAAGGAAAGGTCTTTTAGCATAGAAAGTTCATTAGAGAGAAAGTGTGCTTTTTTCGCAGATTGTTCAGCTACTTCTTTTAGTCCCTTAGGTCCAAGTAGTGACAGATATACCGTTGCTCTAAGTGCGCATAAAGCCTGATTAGAGCAGATGTTTGACGTTGCTTTCTCTCGTCTAATATGCTGCTCTCTGGTTTGGAGAGTAAGTACAAATCCTCTCTTCCCATAACTATCCTTGGTCATCCCGACTATTCTACCTGGCATTTTTCTGACATATTTTTTCAGGCATGAGAAAAATCCAAGATAAGGTCCTCCAAAGCTTAATGGCATGCCAAGAGGTTGTCCTTCTCCTATTGCAATATCAGCTCCCCATTCAGCAGGAGTCTTCAATAATGCCAGTGAAATGGGGTTTACTATCATTATGAAAATGCCATCATGGCTATGAACCTGATCTGCCAATCCTTCCAGATTTTTTATAGTTCCGTAAAAAGTTGGTTGCTGTACAACTAATGAGCATATCTTGTTTTCAGGATTCTTGTTATGCCACTCCTTCCACTCATCCAGATTCATTTCCAATATGTCAATTTCCAGACCTTGCAGGAATGTCTTTATAACTTTTATATATCCTGGATGAATGTCATTTATCAGGATAATTTCCTTGTTATCATTTATATGTTGAGCCATTAAAGCTGCTTCAGCTGCTGCAGAAGCTCCATCATACATACTTGCATTTGCTGCTTCAAGACCTGTTAAATGTGCTATCAAACTCTGGAATTCATATATTGCCTGAAGTGTTCCCTGTGATACTTCAGCCTGATAAGGAGTATATGCAGTGAAGAATTCCCCTCTGCTTACTATTGGGTCTATTGCTGATGGGATAAGATGATCATATGCTCCTGCTCCCATGAAAGATACAACTTTCTTGTTTTCGAAATCTGAGAAAAAGCTATCTAATTCAGCTTCAGAAATAGGTTTGGGTAGTTTTAAGGGTTCTTTTAATCTGAATTTTTCTGGTATTGATGAAAACAGTTCTTCAATATCACTGATCCCGATTTTTTTAAGCATGTTTTTTCTGTCTTCTTCTGAATGAGGAATAAAGTCCATTGCTCCTCCTTGATTAATTAATCTGTGATGGTATTGCTACAAATGCTCTTGTCAAGGCAAAGATTGAGGAAGGTACTGTCAAGAAAAAATGGGTAGGCTATTCAACAATCCTGAAATGTTTCTTTTCTTTTTTTAATGTAGTTTAATGGCATTGTTGAATGTTAGAAAATTAAAATATTCAGCATATTTACTTTTCAGTTTAGAGAATTCTTGATTTTTCAGGTTAGTCAATTTTTCATTTCTTTTGCATAAAGATTTCTAATAGCAATTCTCTTGACACAAATCTGCATTAAAAAAGCGTTTACTTCATGAAAAGCAAGGCTAAAGCTGATACTAATTCTTCAAAAGAGCTTAATGTTTTCAAGTATTTCAAAGAATATTATTTCATGTCATTAAAAGAACCTGATGCTGAGGAAATATTTGATTTGTATCTGTATAGGCCGTTAGGGCTTATTGTTGCTTTAATAGCAAAAGGATTGCCAGTAACACCTAATCATATCTCCATAATAAGTATGGCTTTAGGATTGTTTTCTGGATATCTTTTAGCAAAAGGGAGTTTCATATTAGCTGCATTAATACTGATTCTTGCTAATATGTTTGACTGCGCAGATGGCCAGCTTGCAAGAATAAAGCATAATGGTACAACTATCGGAAGAATAATAGATGGTGCAATAGATTATGTAGTATATACAGCTATTTATGTGGGAATCGCCATAAATTTGTATAATACTGATGCCATAGGTATATGGGCTTTTGTAATTACTTTTATTGCAGGTGTAATGACTGCTGTTCAAAGTGCAACTCTTGATTATCAAAGACATAGATACCTGGCTGCCTTGAAGGGAACTGACTATGGAGATGCTTCTGTTGAGAATCTCCACCGAGAGTATCTCACATTGAAAAAGAACAGGAAATCTTTTTTTAAAAGATCGTTGTTCAGGATTTATCTGATTTATACATCAATTCAGAAGAGATTCTCAAGAACTGAATCGACATATATCATTTCAAGGAAAAATGAAACATGGAGAAAAATTTTTACTGACAAACAAAGGATTTTCTTGAAATTCTGGACATTCATGGGTTCTTCTACGCACCTGACGGTATTGGTCTTATTGTTATTTTTTAACGAGGTAAAATTATATCTAGAACTAGTGATAGTTGCAGGAACTATTTACTGGTCTTTGTTGATATTGATTCAATATTTGAGAATAGATAGAAAAATGAAACAGAATGAGAGTAGGGAATGATCGAAAAAGCGATAATACTTGTAGCTGGAATGGCTATAAGGATGGGCAAATTAACAAAATACAAACCAAAATGCATGCTTGAACTTGGAAATGAATTGATACTTGAACGAATGTTGAGAATTTTGATTGCAGAAGGCATAAAGGAATTTGTTTTCGTTCTCGGTTTCAAGAAAGACATGATAAAATATTTCGTAGAAAACTCTTTTTCTGGATATAAGTTTACTTATCTGGAAAACAATGATTATATGAACAATAATAATAGTTACTCTCTCTATGTTGCCTTGAAAAATACGGAAGCTAAACCATTCTTGTTACTTGATGGAGATATAGTCTTCAATGAAAAGTGCATTGATATTCTCCTTGAGAATGGTAATTCAGATGCACTACTTGTGAGGCGTGAAGGGGATATGGGTATTGAGGAAATGAAAGTATTGATTGATGAAAATTACTGTGTGAAATCAATAAGCAAGGAAATAGATCCACAAAAAGCTTATGGAGAAAGCATAGGCATAGAGAAGTTTTCAAGGAACTCTCATTTTAAAATGCTTGATGAGTTAACAGACTTGATTGAAAACAAGAAGGAAGTAAACAATTTCTATGAGGTTGCTTTTCAGAATCTAATTAATTCTAATAAAATCAACTTATTTGCTTTTGATATTTCTCCTTACAAAGCTTTGGAAATAGACACTGAAGAAGACTATAGCAATGCGATCAAGTTCATGAAGGAGTGGAAGAATGATTGATGAATTTTGTGATAAGATACAGAAAAAGGATTTTATCCTAGGTGTTATAGGGCTTGGTTATGTAGGGCTTCCCTTGATAATGGAATTTGCAAAAGCAGGCATAAAAGTATATGGTTTTGATATTGATGAAAAAAAGGTCAGGAAACTTGAGAAAGGTGAATCTTATATTCACCATATTCCAGCACAGAAAATCAGAGAATATGTATCTGTGAAATCGTTTATACCATCATCAGATTTTTCTAAAATAAACGAAACGGATGTCATTATTATATGCGTTCCAACTCCCTTGACAAAACATCGCGAACCTGATTTGACATTCATTGAAAAAACAGCAGAGACAATCTCTATTTATCTGAGGAAAGGTCAGCTTGTGATTCTTGAATCAACAACTTATCCGGGAACCACCGAGGAATTGCTGGTACCAATTCTGTCAAAAGGCAGTGGACTTAAATCACCAGAGGATTTTGGTGTTGCATTCAGCCCTGAACGAGAGGATCCAGGGAGAGTGGATTTTACTACCAGCACAATTCCAAAGATTGTGGGAGGAATAAACAGCGAATGGACTGAAGTGGCATCGATGATTTATGGTTGCGCCATTAATAATGTGGTAAAAGTCTCATCTCCCAAGGTAGCTGAAATGACAAAGTTGCTTGAGAATATTTACAGAAGTGTTAATATTGCTCTTGTTAATGAACTTAAAGTTTTACTTGACAAGATGGGCATAAATATCTGGGAAGTGATAAAAGCTGCGAATACAAAACCATTTGGTTTCAGTCCCTTTTATCCTGGACCAGGTCTTGGAGGGCACTGCATACCGATAGATCCATTTTATTTGACATGGAAAGCAAGGGAATATGGACATAATACAAGGTTCATAGAACTGGCTGGAGAGATAAATACAAAAATGCCTGAATATGTTATTGGGAGGATAATTAAAGGACTATCAAGGCAAGGAAAAGCAATAAAAAATGCAAAAGTCCTTGTTTTAGGTGTTGCTTACAAGAAAAATATAGATGATATGAGGGAATCACCATCATTAACCTTGATAGAATTACTTGAGGAAGAAGGTGCAGATGTCTGCTATCATGATCCCTTTATTTCAAGGATATATGGACTGAGATCTCATCATTGGGAAATGGACAGTGTTGAACTTGAGATTGAAAAAATAAAGGAATATGATGTTATTCTCATTGCAACGGATCATTCAAATCTCCCTTATGAAGAGATATTTTACAATTCCCAGCTTGTTGTTGACACAAGAGGTGTTTATCAGGATAAAGAAGAAAGTGAAAGGTTTCTGAGGGCATGAAGCATCTTTTATTGACAAATGATGACGGAATAACAGCTAGAGGACTTAAATCTTTGCAGAGGTGTTTTAAGAATCATGATTATAAAATCAGTATTGTTGCTCCATTACTTGAAATGAGTGCAGTCAGTCATGGAATTACAACGAATAGGCCAATAAGAATGCAACAAATGCATACTGACAACCAAAATGGTGTATTCGTAGGAATAGAAGGAACTCCTGCAGATTGTGTTAAAATGGCTTTGCAGTATCTTCTCAAGAAAGACTTGCCAGATATGGTTATAAGTGGAATCAATCAGGGAGCAAATACTGGATTCAATATACTATATTCTGGAACAGTAGCAGCTGCATATGAAGGATTGTTTGAAGGGATTCCATCACTGGCAGTTAGTTGTTCATCTTTTTACTGGAAAGATTATGATCCTTTTTACCCGGTAATAAGAAAAGTCACTGAATGGTGGGTAAAAGAGAAAAATGTTGATTATCTACTTAATCTTAATTTCCCTCCCACAGATAAGATAGAGGGGATAAAAATTGTAAAGCAGGGATTGACAAGATTCAAGGAAAAGCTGAAGGAACAGGAGGATCCAAGAGGAAGGACATTTTTCTGGCTGGATGGAGAGCTTATCGTTGATAATGATGAGAATACCGAAGATGTAAATCTTTGCAGGAATTATGCCACTCTTTGCCCGTTGACCTATGATCTTACATATCACAAGGCAATAGACGATCTGAAAAGGATTTGGGAGTGATTTTAATGAGTGATCAGATTGATTTAAGCAAGATTAATACTTTTTCTATAAATGAAATGGAAAGAAAAGTGGATATTTCCTCATTTCCTGAATTGCGTGAATCAGGGACTTTTACGGATTTCTGGAACTCCCTGCCAGATATCCTTGCTGCGAAATCGCTTAAAACTGTATGCAGAAGAATAGCCACAGCATATAATACGCAGAAGAAGGTTTTATTTCTGTTCGGAGGGCATGTAATAAAAACAGGTTGTGGATTGATAATTGCTGATCTGATAAAAAAGGGAATTATAAATGCTGTTGCAGTAAATGGAAGCGTAATAATTCATGATGTTGAGCTTGCATATTTTGCCAGAACATCTGAAGATGTACAGGAAGGACTTGAAAAGGGAACATTCGGAATGGCGAAAGAGACAGCAGAAATGATAAATGGCGCAGTAAAGAGGAATTGCGAATCAGGATATGGAGAGTCTATCAAGAAACTCTTCAGGGAAAATCCACCTTCTTATTCTGGAGTAAGTCTTTTATCAGCCGTTGCAGAAATGGATATTCCGCTTACAGTTCATATAGCTATTGGGACAGATATCATTCATCAGCATCCGTGCTTCAATGGAGCAAGTGTTGGGGAAGCTAGTACAGTGGATTTTAAAAAGCTTGCAAAAATTATAAGCTTGCTGTCGCATGGAGTTATAGTAAATATTGGATCAGCAGTTATATTACCAGAGGTTTTTCTCAAAGCATTGACTGTGGCTAGGAATCTTGGGTATAAAGTGGAGGATTTTACTGCGGTGAATTTTGATATGATTCAGCATTACAGACCGAATACTAACATAGTAAATAGACCCACTTTCTCATCTGGAGAAGGGTATTCAATAACAGGTCATCATGAAATAATGCTTCCTTTACTCAGAATGGGTATTTTGAATGAAGTGAAAGCTGGAAACAAGGATGGAGGGTATAATGGATAAAATTACTAATGTACTGATTGTTGGAGTAGGAGGACAGGGGATTCTTCTTGCAAGCGAAGTACTAAGCGAGGTATTCATAAAAGCTGGTCTTGATGTCAAGAAAAGCGAGGTTCATGGTATGGCACAAAGAGGCGGAAGTGTCTCCAGTCATGTAAGAGCAGGAAAGAAGGTATATTCTTCCTTGATAAATGAGGGCGAAGCTGATTATATACTGAGCTTTGAACTCATGGAATCATTGAGATGGGCACATTATCTGTCAAAAGATGGATTAATTATAGTAAATAAGCAGCAGATTGATCCATTGCCTGTTACAATCGGAAAAGAAGAATATCCTCAAGATGTTCATGAAAAACTGAAGGAAAAAGGCTATAATACTATTGTTGTAAATGCATTTGATATTGCCAAAGAGCTTGGTAATGCAAAAGCTGTAAACATAGTATTACTTGGAACACTTGCTTCAAAACTGCCTTTCGAAATAAGTATATGGGAAGAGGTAATAAGGGAATTAGTGCCTGCAAAGATACTGGAATTAAATTTGAATGCTTTTAAAAGGGGGTTATTATCAAATACTTAAAACATGATAGGTTGAAACCATTATTATTTATTGGGATTTTGATAATTCTCATTATTTCGTGTGGAAGCAAGAAAGAAAAGAAGGATCAAGCACTATCAAAGAAACCGGAGAAACTACTGATAGGCAAGAAAATGCTGATGATAATACCTGAAGAGAACTTCAATGAAACTGAGTTTTCTACTGTAAAGACAACTATGGAAGAGCAGGGAGCATTGCTAAAAGTTGCTTCAAGAATATCTGCTCTCAATATCAAGGGTATGGAAGGAATGTGGGTGACTTCTGATCTTTCCTGGGAGAGAATCTCGATTGATGACTGGGATGTAATAATTTTGATTGGAGGTTCAGGAACAACCAAGCATTTTGAAGACAAGAATTTGCATAAATTGTTGAATGATGCTCATGAGAAGAAAAAATGGATAGCAGCAATCTGTCTATCACCTATGATACTTGCTCAAGCAGGAATTCTTATTGGTAAGCAAGCCACTTGTTTTCCGTCCATTGCTGAAAACCTAAAGGAAATGGGTGTTAAAGTTTCTAATCATAAAGTAGAGATTGACAATGATGCAAAAATAATAACAGGAAATGGTCCAAAAGCAGCACTTCTTTTTTCTTTTAAAATTGTAGAAATGATAAGCGGAAAGAAATCAGAACAAGCAAGAGAGAATGAATAAAAAGATACTAACACTATTTTTTCTAGTACTTGTTCTATCTTGCAGGAATAAGGAGAAAAGAGACAACTCTGAATTTGCAATGTTTATTTGGGAAAATGACAAGGTTTATAATTACAGGATAAAATATAATAATTCGACAGTGGGATTGTTTACCTGCAAGATTTTATCTGAAGTCTCAGAAGCACCTAATGATATGGTTTATGAGAGTGTTACAACAATTCAGGGAATTAAAGATATAAGGAGGGTTTTTTTCAACCCTTCAGTAAGTAATCCACCATTACGAAGCATGTGTAATATATCCAGACAGGGGAAGAGAGTGCTATGTTCTGAAGCCTATTATCTTGATGGCAAAGTAAAGATAAATTTGCAATTGGGTGATAGCATAGGAAAGTTAAGAAAGGAAGATATATTTCTGGGAAAGAGTATTATTATTGACAAAGGCTCAATTCCTTTTATAGTAAGATACTGGAAAGGCAAGAAAAAGAAGCTGACAATAGTATTGCCAGAGAATATTACAAAGATTGATGGGGAACTGGTGGAAGTCAGCAGAAACTTTAAATTGACTTTAAGCAACAAGGAATATGTGGTGAGAAAAATCGAACTTAGAACTGACTCGGCAATTTGGGTTTTTTATGTTGAAGAACCGTCACCTTACAGATTGGTTGGTTTTACTATTTCTGGTGATAATCAGTGTTTTGAATATGAACTTGTGGAAGATAAGGAAGATAAAAATGCATCTTAAATCAAAATTATTGAAAAGTTATATTGTTATGTGTTTTGGTTACTTGATAGCTCTTCTGATATTTGCTGGAGGATTATTTTTCATCTATAAGATAGCAAGATCTGAAGAAGTGGAAAGAAGTCTCAAGCAAGGTATTGAAGTGCAGAAAGTAGTTGTCAAATATGACAGCAAAATGCTAAATGTTGGACTAGCTATCAGTTGTTTCGGGATTGTTCTAGGTTTTTTTATTATTACTCTTGGTTCATTGATAAAACAGACTGCATTACTTGATTATGAAGTCTGCAAACTCAAGGAAATAATAAATAAAACATCTGATGTAAAAAAGGAGGGATTAAATGAGTAAGCGCAAAAAAGTACGTGTTGCTATTATTGGAGTAGGTAACTGCGCTTCAAGTTTAGTACAGGGAGTCGAATACTATAAGAATGCATTAGATGAAGATTTAATTCCAGGGCTAATGCATGTCAATCTGGGAGGATATCATATAAGCGATATAGAATTCTCTGCAGCTATAGATATAAACCAGACGAAGGTGGGAAAGGATTTATCTGAAGCAATTTACGCTGATCCTAATTGTACATATAAGTTTTGTGATGTTCCCAAACTAAAAGTTAATGTTGCGCGGGGAATGACACATGACGGAATAGGACAATATTTAAAAGATGTAATAAGGAAAGCACCTGGTCCTACTGATAATATTGTTGAACTACTACAGGATACAAAAACTGATGTAGTAATTAATTATCTTCCTGTTGGTTCAGAAACTGCCACGAAATGGTATGTTGAGCAAGTTCTCAATGCGGGATGTGCTTTCGTGAATGCTATTCCTGTTTTCATAGCAAAAGAATCATACTGGCAAGAACGTTTCAAGAGAGCTGGACTTCCAGTAATCGGAGACGATATTAAAAGCCAGGTTGGAGCAACTATATTGCATAGATTCTTGACAACGCTTTTTAACATGCGTGGAGTAAGACTTGAAAAAACATGCCAGCTTAATGTTGGTGGCAATACTGACTTTTTGAATATGCTGGAAAGAAGCAGGCTTCAAAGCAAAAAGATATCTAAAACTGGTGCAGTCACTAGCCTCATTAATTATGAGATTCCAGAAAAAAATGTTTATATTGGCCCTTCTGATTTTGTTCCCTGGCTGGAAGATAGAAAATGGGCTTATATTCGTCTTGAGGGAAAAAGCTTTGGAGATGTACCATTAAATATAGAACTTAAGCTAGAAGTCTGGGATTCACCAAATAGTGCTGGAGTTATTATTGATGCAGTAAGATGTGCAAAATTAGCTCTTGATAACAAGTTGAAAGGTGCTTTGGTAGCTCCCTCCTCATATTTCATGAAATCACCTCCGGAGCAATTCAGGGATGATAAGGCAATGGAGTTTACTGAGGAATTTATTACTCAGTACAGGCAGGGAAAAGTTGCCACTTCGTAATGCAATAATAAAATATCTTGAGTTAAGAAGAGAGTTTGGGGAGAATAAGGTCTATCTCCCCAAAGGGCTTCCGGAGCTAAGTATCCCGAAAATAATCGAAAAAGCAAGGGATTGTTCCATATGCAGAAGACATGGCACTGGGAGAATCCTGAAAGGAATAGGGAAAGTGAATTCAGCTTTAATGATAATAGCTGAAACTCCTGAGAAAGAGGATCATGAGAATAATAAGATATTCTCGGGTAAACAAGGAGATCTTCTTTATAAAATGATTGATGCCATGAAAATACCTTTAACTGATATTTATTTGACTTATACAATTAAATGCTATTCAGAAGAAAAACCAACCAAAGAAGATATAGATTTCTGTACACCAATTCTTGAGGAAGAAATAAAAGCAATATCACCAGGATTTCTCTTATTGCTTGGAGATATTCCAGCCAAAGCCTTATTAAAAATAGATGCAACTATGGGTTCTTTGAGAAACGTGATGCATGAGTATGAAAATAAGCCGGTGCAAGCAACATATTCATTGTTAAATCTGTTGAATGTTCCAAGATTAAAAAAGTCTGCCTGGGAAGATTTGCAGAAAGTAATGTCCTGGTATGTTTCAGAAAAATAGAATACCATTATCACTATCTGATCTTGGAAGTGAAGAAAATCTTTCAATAAGATGGATACTTATTTTCAGGGCATTGATTCTTGTTGGAATTCTTGGAACTTCTATATTCGTGCTTGACCAGTCAGGTGTAAAAGTGCTTGTCAAGTACTATGGCATGTTCATGTTGCTTATTCTGTTAACTAGTGGGGTATTTCTTTACTGGTGGAGTTCTGGCAAGTCAAGAGCTCTTTTCCTCTATTCCCAGGGACTGTATGATACTCTTTTCTGCACAGGTATTATTTATCTTACAGGAGGATTCAACAGTAATCTTATATTATTGTATTTCCCCTTGATTGTAACAAATTCCATAATGCTTTATTTAAGAGGAGCTCTTCTCGCTGCTACATGGGCAACAATGGCTTTCTGGGGAATAATGCTGAGTGAGTATTATCATTATGTAACTCCTTTGTTTTCAGCAGAGGGGACAGGTTTGATACCAATAGCAGATGTTTTTTACAGAGGCTACTTGTTTTCATTGTTTTTCTATCTTACAGCTTTCAGTGCTGGCTATTTATCAGAGAAGCTGAAAGACTATCAGGAACAGAGAAAGCTGAGCAGTGAAAGAATGAGGAATGTTCTTAACAGCATGCATAGTGGAGTGATTACCCTTGAGCTTAATGGTAATATAGCTTTCATAAACCAATCAGGTTTGAAGCATCTTGGATTTAGCGAAGATAAAATAACTGGAAAGAATATCAATGAAATTGAATTAGAGAACATCAATAATTTTATAATCGAACTTAGGAAAATTCTCAAGAATCATGCAATCAGAACTGATAGACTGGAAATATCTTTGGAAAACAATGAAATACTTGGATTGAACACCACTCTTCAAGTAGCCCCATCTGGGGAGGAGTTAATGATAATAGTATTCCAGAATCTGACAAATGTCAAGAAACTGGAACAGCAGGTTAATGATAAGGAGAAACTGGCTTTTATGGGAACTATCGCTGCAGGAATTGCCCATGAAATAAGAAATCCTCTTGCAGCAATAAGTGGAAGCGTGCAGATGTTATCTAAATCAAAGATAGACAATGCAGACAGGCAACAGCTGGAAAGCCTTATCATGAAAGAGACAGACAGACTCAACTTGATTATAGAAGATTTTCTGGATCTTACGAAAATTCCTCAACCTGAGTTTGTTCCGCTTGATATCAATGCAGAGATAAATGAAATAGTGAATTTGTTCAAACAGGATAAGTCCATATTAAAAGACAAAAGAATCGACATTGATATCCCTGAGAATACAATAATAAGGATAGATAATAATCATTTTCACCAGATTTGTATAAATGTATTGAGAAATGCACTTGAATCACTGAATGATAATGGATATATAAGGATATCTTCCATAGATCATCATCCACAAGTTAAGTTATTTTTTCAAGATAATGGGAAAGGTATTAAGAAGAGCAATATCAATCAGGTTTTTGATCCATTTTTCAGCAAGAAAAAGGGAGGGGTGGGTCTCGGGTTGACCATAGTAAAACAGCTTGTTTCCATGAATAATGGTCAGATAAGCATTCAAAGTGAGGAAGAAAAGGGAACATTAGTGACAATTGTTTTTGAAAAATGGACAGAATAATGAATATCGGGATTATTGCAAATTTATACGGAAGCAAAACCAGGCAGTTACTCGAAGGCATAGAGAAATGGGCTAATGATTATGCAGTTGAAATATATTTCCTTGCAGAAAAACCTGAGGAATTTGATGAAGAAAGATTTAAGACTTATATAATTGGCAAGTATGTTGATCTTAGAAAGGAAGGTTTTCCAGAAAACATAGAGTTCATATTGTCTATAGGGGGAGATGGAACGCTATTGAAAGCTGCTCATATAGTAGCACCATATAATGTTCCTGTTCTTGGCATTAATCAGGGAAGGATTGGATTTTTGACAGTAGAATATGAACCTCCGCTTGTATCATTACTCAACAGGATCTTGAGGAAGAATTATACAATTTCGGAAAGAAGAATGCTTCGTATTTTAACTGAAAACAGGGAATTATATGCACTTAACGATGCAATAATAACGAGATTCAAGGGATTAGCAGTGATTCAGATTTGTCTGTCAATAAATGACATAAAGGTAGCTGATTTTTACGGGGATGGGGTAATTGTTGCAACACCGACAGGAAGCACTGGATACTCGTTGAGTGCAGGAGGTCCTGTTATAACACCAGAAACCGAAGTTAATGTAATTACTCCAATATGTCCACATACTTTAGGGATAAGACCACTAGTTGTCAATGCAGAAGATACAATAAGGATTGTTAGCTTCTGTTCGAGGACTAGTATTGTATTGAATTCAGATGGTCTTGAGAGTATTTTCCTGAAACCTGAAGAAACAGTTGAGATATCTTCACATCCTGAATACAAGATAAAACTTGTTCACTTGAGTGATGAACCGTTTTTTTCACTTTTAAAGCAGAAATTGGAATGGGTAGGAGAGAAAAAGACTACTGGATCAGGCAAATAGAAATAGAAAACCTTGCCATTATCAAGAAAGCATTAATCGGCTTAACCTCTGGTTTGAATGTGATAATTGGGGAAACAGGAGCTGGAAAATCCTTATTGATAAAAGCTTTGTACTATATGAATACAGGAAATTTTGCCCCGTCAGATTACAGAGAAGGAACTGAGGAAAGTAACATCAAGGTATGGATGAAGAATGGGAAAAATGATATTCTTCTGGAGAGGATTTTTCAGAAAGCAGGAAGAAATAAGGTAGAAATAAATAGCAGGCGAGTTGCTGGTAAGGATTTCAGAGACTTTCAGAAAAACAGGTGGATTTTTCTTAAGCAACATGCTTTTACATCTCTTTTCAATCAGAATTATGCTATGGATGTCATCGATAATATTGAAGGGAGCGATAAACTTGTTTCTTATCAAGATGAATTCAGAAATATGCAGAAAAAGATAGATGAACTTAAGAAACTTGAAAATGAGATAGCTGATTTTTCAAGACGCGAAGAGGAGAGAAGTCTGGAATTAAAAGAACTTTCCGAGGCAAATTTCCATGAAAATGAGAAGGAAGAGCTGAAGCAGAAGTTGAAGAGATTGGCTTCTCAGGACAAGCTTTTTAATCTCTCTTCTGAAGCTTACGGCAGACTGGTAGATGAACAAAATGGCATCCTCGATAATCTGCATAACTTGATCTACAATATAAGAGAACTGTCCGAGTACGATGAAGAGAATTTCAGTTCATTCAACGACTCTCTGGAAAATGCACTGATAGAAATCAAGGAACTATCATCAATTCTGAAGGATTACAGGGCGAATTTGATTTTTTCACCAGAGGAACAGGATGAAATGCAGATTAGATTAGTGTTTCTCGAGAATCTGGAAAGAAAGTACAGAAAAAATCTGAAGGAATTAGATGAATATCTATGTGATTTAAGAATGTTTTCAGAAGGTGAAAATTTTCTGGATAAGAGAATTGAAAAGTTAAAGACAGAAATAAGTTGCAGCAAGAAAAGCCTGTCATTAATAGCAGACAAGATATCTGAAAGGAGGAAAGCAAATGCTGTCAGATTGAAATCAATTATTGAAGACGAACTTAGGCAATTAGGTATGCCTGATGTAATATGGGAAACAGGTTTCAATCAGATTGAAGAATCTTCCTCAACTTTCATGGAGAGAGACAGGATATATGGATTGAATGGTTGCGATGAGATTGAATTCTGGATAGCCCCCAATAAGGGGGAAGGCTTGAAACCTCTTTCTGAAGTAGTCTCAGGAGGAGAAATGGCAAGAATAGTACTTGTTTTATATACAGTATTTACTGGACTTCTTGAAGAGAAAATATTCTTCATGGACGAGATAGATATTGGAGTGGGAGGACAAACCGCACATCTCATTGCTGATAAACTTAAGAAAATGTCAGAAAGATATCAAATAATATGTGTCACTCATCTTCCACAAATAGCCCAGAGAGCAGATAATATTTTAAAGGTGGAGAAAACCTCAGATGGTAAGCGGACTCAAAGCAAATTCAGGATATTATCAGACAACGAAAGAAGTCAGGAAATAGCAAATCTGAAAGGAGATTAAATGCATCTCCTGGATATCAGGAAGTTTGTAGAGAGAATATTCGCTAGTTGCTATCTGAAATTTAATCCCTTGATTGAAATAAGCAAACCAGAGAAAATAGAAAGTATTTTGCTTATAAGACTGGATCACCTGGGGGATCTTATTCTCACAACACCATTGATAGAGGGAATAAAAGAGGTTTTTCCTGAAAGCAGGCTTCACGTGTTGAGCTGGGCTTACTGCGCATCCATAATAGACAGCAATGAATTTATTGATAGAATCCATGTTGTAAAGGACAGGAATCTGAGAACATTGAGTAAATATTTCAAGGAAAACCTTAATAAGGAAGATTTTAATCTGGTAATCTGCCCAAGTTATGATTTCCTTCTTCCAGATGCATTTCTCGCCTCTCTTTTTAAGAATTCTTACAAGATTGCTTTTAAGACCGAACAGGGCAAAGGGTTTTTTCATGAAATGGTAGAAAGACAATACGATGTATATGAAGCAGATCACAACTTGCGAATACTTGCATCATGGAAGCCCAATATTTCTTCAAAACCTCTTAGAATAAATCCTGGAAAAGAGAAAATCAGGGAAGCAGATATGATTTTTGGAAAACTGGGCATAGGCAGGAATAAGGTTGTTGGAATACATCCCGGAGCCAGAAGACCTCATCATATCTGGCAGATTGATAAGATTGTGAGATTGATAAAGAATATTGAAAAACTGGATAATTCAAAAGTCTTGGTTACTCATGGCAGTCATGATAGATCAGTTGTATCAGTAATAAAAAAATCTATTCCAGGAATAATTGTTGCCCCTGAAACTGATGTTCAGCTTCTTGCTGCAATTATCCAAAAATGCAGTTTTTTCATTACTGAAGATACTGCACCAATGCATATTACTGTTGCAGTCAATACACCTTCATTGACGTTGTGGGGCGATGGAGACCTGAAGAGATGGGGTTTGCCTTCAAGCAAACTACATTCATATGTATATGGGAAAAAAATAAGGGATTTTTCATTTGATGAAGTCTGGTCAATGCTTGAACCTTTGCTTGTGAAGTATTTGAAATGAAGCCTTTGATATCAGTAGTTATTGCCACTTATAACAGGAAGGATCTCGTATTAGAGGCAATAAGAAGCGTTCAGAATCAGACAATTAATGACTGGGAAATTCTTCTTGGTGATGATGGTTCAACAGATGGTACATCTGAGATGATAAAATCACTTGAAGAAAGCAGACTTAGATATAACTGGGAAATCAACAGGGGAGGTCCTTCCTATCAGAGGAATTGGGGCATGAAGAATTCAGAAGGAAAATATATTGCTTTTCTTGATTCAGATGATTTGTGGACTATAGATAAGCTGGAGAAACAGGTCTCTTTCATGGAGCAGAATAATGAAATTGGCCTTAGTCACACATTCATGATGAACAGGGATAATAAGCGAGTAATTGAGAAAGAAGCATATAAGAATGGCATGATTTTCAAGGAGTTGTTTCTCAGTTCCAATTTTATTTCCACATCTACTGTTATTATGAGAAGGGATATTTTAAAGACAACAGGCTACATGGATGAAACTCTGAAAATAGCACAAGATTTCGACTATTGGCTTAGAGTAAGTAAGGATAATCAGATAATGCTTGTAAATGAATCTTTGACTGAATATAGAGCGAATATGGGTATTGCAGGCGATATAATTGCATTAGCTAATGACATTCTTGTGATAATAAAGAAAAATTTTGAGAATGGTTCTGTTTCAGGAGATTTGGCAAAAGAAAGAGAGAAAAAATTGTATTATGATATACCTTATTTACTGGGAGGCTCTAAGAAAGCCTGGATGAAGTTTTTTTCAAGCCTTTTTTTCAGAAAGCAAAGAGAGATAAGCAGAAGGAAAGTGCTTGAAAGGATGTTTTTTGAACCACCGGGCTTGACAAAACTTCCCTTGTTTGGAGATTGATGTTATGCGTAAGTTTTGGATTATTTTTGAATTCATTGTTTGTGAATATGTTGTTTTCAGGAATTCATCAAGTCTTTTTGCTGATTATGCTACAAAACAGATACAATCAGGATATGGTTTCCCGCAATGGATAGTATCTGTTTATTTTCTGTTCCTTTTTTTGTGGCTTTATATAGATGATAATTATAGACTTGAAGAGAAGAAGATCCAGGATATAATTCATAAGGAGTATCCTTCCCAGTGGATATTTCAGACTGCAATATGGACAGTAATTATAACTGCGATTTTTGATTATTTTGTATTTGGTTTTCTCAAACCTAAATACTGTCTTACATGGCTATCTGTTATTGGACTTATCTTGTTCGCTGCAGGATCATACATTCATATAAAAGCTGCGATGATATTGAAACCATCATATTCTGATTATATAGTGATTTTCAAGGATCAGAATCTAATAAGCAGTGGTTTGTATAATAGGATAAGGCATCCCATGTATTCAGGTTTATCAATAATGTTACTTGGAACCTGCCTTACTTTTGAAAGCATTCTAGGCTTAATACTTCTCATTGTATTGTTTATTCCTGGATTGATATACAGAATCAAGGTAGAAGAAAAGATTCTAGCTGGGCATTTCAATAACAAGTATCTTGAATATAAAAAGCAAACAAAAATGCTTTTAGATAATTTGGTTTAATCAATTAAAACAAGGAAGATTATGGATTTACCCAAACAGTATGATTCTCATAAAGTTGAAAAAAAATGGCTTGAAACATGGCTTAAAAACCATATCGGCAAGAGCAATGTTTCTAATAAAAAACCTTATTGCATAGTTATCCCCCCACCTAATGTGACTGATATACTTCATATGGGTCATGCCTTGAATAATACGCTTCAGGATGTGCTTATCAGATATAAGAGGATGAAAGGATATGAAAGCCTCTGGTTACCGGGAACGGATCACGCTGGAATAGCTACGCAGAATGTAATAGAAAAGATAATAAACAAGGAAGGTAAATCAAGGCACGATTATGGAAGGGAAAAGTTTGTAGAACTTGTCTGGAACTGGAAAAAGGAAAAGGGTGGAACAATAATCAAGCAGCTTCAGGAGCTGGGATGTCAGTGCGACTGGGATAGAGAAAGATTCACTATGGATGAAGGTCTTTCTGATGCAGTCTCTGAAGTGTTCATAAGGCTTTATAATGAAGGCTTGATATATCAAGGTGAATATATAGTAAACTGGTGTCCGAGATGCACTTCTGCAATAGCTAATCTTGAAGTGGAATATGAAGAAACTCTTGTAGATCTCACTTATATTAAGTATCCAATTAAGGACGGAACTGGTTTTGTTACTGTTGCAACAACCAGACCTGAAACAATGCTTGGAGATGTTGCTGTTGCTTTCAATCCAAAAGATGAACGTTACAAGCATTTGAAGGGAAAGAAAATAATGCTTCCGCTTATAGGAAGAGAACTTGATGTTATATATGATGATTATGTAGAGATGGAGTTTGGTACTGGAGCAGTGAAGATTACTCCCGCACATGATCCGAATGATTTCGAGATAGGATTGAGGCATAATCTAAAGCCAGTAAACATATTGAATCCTGAAGGTATACTTAATGAAAATGCAGGTCAGAGATATACAGGTCTTGATAGATTCGATGCAAGAAAAAAGGTTTTAAATGACCTTCAAGAACTTGGATTGATTGAGAAGGTTGAGGATTATAAAACCAGTATAGGTCATTGTTACAGATGCAACAGCATAGTAGAACCATGGTTATCCAGACAGTGGTTTGTCAAAATGGAACCACTTGCTGCTGAGGCGATAAAGGTAGTAAGAGAAGGAAAAATTGTCTTTTATCCAGAAAGATGGACTAAAGTATATTTAAACTGGATGGAAAACATAAGGGATTGGTGCATTTCACGACAGCTCTGGTGGGGACACAGGATTCCAGTTTATTATTGTGATGATTGTAATGAGATATTTGTTTCAAAAAAGAAACCGAAAGGTTGCCTGAAATGCGGAAGTTTGAATATCAGACAAGACGAGGATGTCCTTGATACCTGGTTTTCAAGCTGGTTATGGCCATTCAGCACTTTTGGATGGCCTTCTGAGAATGAGACAACAAGAAATGAACTTTCATATTATTATCCTACTGACTCCTTAATAACTGCTTGTGAAATCATATTTTTCTGGGTAGCAAGAATGATTATGGCAGGTTTGCATTTTGTTAAAGATATCCCATTCAAGGAAGTTCATATTCATGGTACAGTAAGAGACGAGAAGCACAGGAAAATGAGTAAATCACTTGGAAACGGGATAGACCCCCTTGAGATAATTGAAGCATATGGAGCTGATGCACTTAGATATGCAATCCTGTTGAATGTAAGTCAGGGGCAAGATGTCATTATGGATACAAGAAGCAGGGAAGCCAAACTTGAGAATTTCACTGTAGGAAGGAATTTCTGCAATAAGCTTTACAATGCTGCCAGATTTCTCCTAATGAAATGCGAGGGTGTATCAATCATTACTGAAGAAAGTGGCTATACAAGGAATGAAGAAGGAGATCTGGTTAATGACAATAGGAAATTGATAGAGTTTATCAATAATGCTGATCAAAAAGGATTCCTTAAACTTCCTGATAAATGGATTTTAAGTGTTCTTTCATCTTCGATTAATGAAATAGGGAGAGGGCTTAAATCATATAGGTATGATGATGCTTTGAGAATAATATCACAGGATTTTTTCTGGCATTCTTTATGTGACTGGTATATTGAAATAGTAAAATTCAGGATGTCAGATGCTGAAAATGATGAGGAGAAGGTTTTTCTGAAGAAATTCCTTACCATACTTCTGGAAAACACTCTCAGGGCTCTACATCCGTTTATTCCTTTCATAACAGAGGAAATATGGCACAATCTTCCAATAGAGAACAGACCAGAAATAAAGCCTGGATTAAGTAGCATAACCTATATTCCTTTTCCTTGTTTTGGAAATGAAACGAGGTATGATACTGCAGAAAATGATTGGTCCACAATCCAGGAATTAATTATATTGATTCGCAATCTCAAAGCTGAGGTAGGACTTGAGGGCAAGAAGGATCTTTCGGTAATTATTAAATATCAGGAAGAAAAAGAAGGGAAGCTTATAAAGGATAATATGCATCTAATAAAGGACATCGTACAGATATCAGAGCTCAATGCTGATAAATCGCCAATTCTACCAAATGTTTACATAGCAGATGTATCTGTGAACGGGAAGATGGAGGTTATTGTACTGATAGAAGGCAAGATAGATATCGAAAAAGAGAAAACAAGGCTTCAGAAAGAACTAGAGAGAACTGGAAATCTTCTTCAGAAAACAGAAAAAACCTTGTTAAATGAAGCATTCTTGAAGAATGCCAGAGATGAAGTAATAGATAGAGAAAAGAAACTGAAAATTGAATTTAATGACAGACTTCTCAAGATAAGGAAATTACTGCTACATCTTTAGAAAAGATTACTCGTCAGATCGTCTATTTTGATGATTATTGAAGCTGATCCTCTAAGCGAGTTGATTATTCTTGTGCAATTTTCTAATTCATTATCTGATAATAATTTATTTTTTCTGGATTTTAGAAAATGCAATACAGGATTATATAAACCTATTCTTGTTTCCATGATTTCTTCGTTAATCCCCTCTATAAATGTTGTCTTGTTAATGAAAAGCTTCTTGTTGCAGTAT
>JAFGND010000055.1 GCA_016927185.1 Candidatus Coatesiibacteriota bacterium | reverse complement strand
GCAGAATTCTTCATCACTAATACTTGACAAAATATAACTCTATAAAACCCTCTCTTGTAGAGGGTTTTTTTTGATTAAGGCTGAAAATATTTATTTCAAGTATCAGGATAACTATATAATAGAAGATATCTCTTTCGAGGTTCGGAGAACCAGCTTGACAGGTATAATCGGACCCAATGGCAGCGGGAAATCAACTCTTTTAAAGCTTCTATTGAAATTATTACCTATGGAAAAGGGAAATATTTACATAAAGGATAAATCTATAAAAACCTATAATAACTATTCCCTGTCAAAAATAGTTTCTTATATACCCCAGAACCTGACTTCAGTCTTTCCTTATTCAGTTAAGGAAGTAATAGGTATGGGAAGAGAGATTTACAGGAATTTTCTTGGAATAGACAACGCTGTTTCAAGGGAAATCCTTGATAATGTTATAGAAATGCTTTCTCTTCAAAACCTCCTTGAAAGATCATTTCATGACTTAAGTGGAGGTGAGCAGGAAAGAGTACTTCTTGCTTCAGCATTGGCCCAAGATACTGAGCTATTATTTCTTGATGAACCTACAACAGGGCTTGATCTTCATTATCAAATTGATTTTTTAAAAATACTGAAGAAAAGCCTCTCAGAAAAAGGTACCACAGCGATTATTGTAACACATGATTTCTCTCTTGCTTCCTTATTTTGTGATAACCTGTTACTAATAAATAACAAGAAAATAGTTGCAAGTGGTCCGGTAGAAAATGTCTTGACAGATGAAAACTTGAAGCCTATCTTCGGAGATATATTTCTTATAGAATCACACCCTATTTCTTCTAAACCAATAATCATTCCAAAAATAGACTGATATGAGAAAAATAGTAATTCTTTTTTTACTGGTTTTGCTATGTTTAATCTTATTAGGCATATCTCCATATATAGGCCCAACAAAAATAGATATAATAAATGCTTTGAAAAATCCTCAATCGCAAGAAGGTATTGTTTTTTTCAAGATAAGACTTCCAAGAGTACTACTAGCTTTTTTGGTAGGAGCTTCTCTTTCTTTGGGAGGTGCTGTATTTCAATCACTTTTCAGGAATTCACTTGCAACTCCATATACTTTGGGAGCTTCTTCTGGTTCTTCTCTTGCCGTAGTCATAGCTATTCATCTCGGACTGGAGGGATTAACCGGTTCTGTTCCAATGACTGTAATTTTTGCATTAACCGGTGGATTACTGTTTCTTTTCCTTCTTTATTTTATAATGAAGAATAAGCATGGATTTGTCCCTGAAAACCTTCTTCTTGCAGGTGTTACTCTAGGATACCTTGCAAGTGCTGCTATTCTATTTATTTATTATATATCATCTTATGGAGAAACCCAGCAAATGATATATTGGACTATGGGGAATCTTGATACTGTTGGATACAGATATGTCTTGATAGTAATCCCTGCATTCCTCGTAGTATATCCATATTTGCAATATAAAGCAGGTGCGCTGAATTTGCTTTCATTTGGAAGTGATTTTGCTGCAACAAGAGGAGTGAATGTAAAGTCTACTCAAAGAAACCTTCTGATAATGGTTTCTATTCTTATTTCAACCTGCGTTTCAGTATCAGGTCCTATTGGCTTTGTAGGTCTGATAATACCTCATGTCATAAGAAGAAGTCTTGGGGCTGATCATAGGCTTCTCTTACCCGCATCAGTATTTGCTGGAGGTATATTGCTTATATTCTGTGATACAATAGCAAGATCCTTTTTTGCTCCATCTGATTTGCCAGTAGGAATAATTACAGCAATAATTGGAGGACCTTTCTTCATGTTCCTTCTCAAAAAGAAGAGTTTCTACTTCAAGTGATCCATCAATCTAGCTCTCTTACTCCTTGATTGGACTTTATAAATGATATCTAATTCTTTGAATATTTTCTTCAGGAATTTATCTATTTCAATATAATACTTGCTTTCAGAAAATTCAATCTCCAGTTCAAAGTCTATTTGATTATCCGGAAATATCGTTTTATCAAGATCAATTTCTTTTATGCCTTTTTCATTTGTACAGGCAATCAATCTTTCATTCAAGAATTTCCCGGCTGTTTTCACAAAATATTCCATCTTTTCCTTCTCAGAAATTATTCCATGTTTTGAAAGAAAAACTCGAAAAAGGACATTTTTATTCAGAATTGAATTTGAATCATTCAATACCTCCTCTATTTCTATTCTTGAGGCATATTCAGTTTTCTTTCGAGCTGAACCTTTTGCTGATATGATATAATTTACTATATCATCTTCTGTCTCTTTCCTGATTCTAAGAGCCCATGGAATGACTCCTTTTGTTATGTTAAACAAGTTGAAAATCTCATTATGCTGATAAACAAAACTGGTTTTATAATTTTTCTTGAGAAAATCTCTCATTCGTAAATAATCATCTTCTGTCAACTCAAGTTTGATTTCTCTTTCAATATTCATGTTTTGTTTAGTCTTGATATTAAATGTATTAGTCAATATTAATTATTTTGCTGACTGATTCCGTTCATTATATCCATTTTACTTGACTTCAGGCAAAAGAATGAAATAAATGACCTTATGAAAATTGGAAATTACAGCATTTATCATGTTATCGAGAATTGCTTCCTTGGTGATGGTGGAGCTATGTATGGAATAGTCCCCAAAAAAATCTGGAGCAAGTTTGTAAAACCTGATGAAGACAACCTGATTCATCTGCATACTAATATATACCTTATAGAAGGAAACGGCAAATATATCCTTATAGATACAGGATTTGGCAATTCGCTTGATGCAAAAGCAAAAAGGATTTATGGGGTCACAAGAGAATCTGGCTTAGGTAATTTCTTGAAACAAAAGGGATTGGATTATTCTGATATTACTGATGTAGTTTTAACACATCTTCATTTTGATCATGCTTCAGGATTATTCAATGAAAATGAGTTATTATTTCCTGATGCATCTATATGGATAAATAAAAAAGAATACTATCATTCCCAGAATACAAATGAGAGAACGAAAAATGCATACCCAGCACTCAAATTATCGATGCTAGAGAAATCAACTAGAGTTAATTTCATAAGGAACGATGAAAAAGAAATTTCAAAGAACATTTTTATAAGACATACAGGAGGACATACAGAAGGTCACCAAATAGTGGAAATAAAAAGCAAAAATGAAATCATGGTTTTTCCAGGAGATATCATGCCAAACAGGTTTTTTGCAAAAATCCCATACGTTTCAGCAACTGATCTTTATCCTCTGGAAACAATGTTAATAAAGAAGAAGATATTTGAATCAAACAATAAATATAAAAATCTGTACTTTGCCTTAACCCATGAATCGGAAATTCCTGTTATTTCTTTCAGGAATTTACCTTTGTAAGGAAAAAATGGAAAACATAATGGATGACACTCCCAGGACAGATTCAGGATGGTTTGATACGAGGATTGAAAATCTGGGAATCTGTAGATATTCATCTCCAATCAATGAGATCAAATTCATTGATGATGAACAGAAAATACTTTATGACGACACTGAAAATTCATTCAGGAAATTCCAGAGTGGCGAGAAAAAAGCTTCTTTTCTTGAACTTGCAGGACCAAGAGAAAGGCTTTTTTTCAATCCTTCCAAAATCAGGGCTGCAATAGTAACTTGTGGTGGAATTTGTCCGGGCTTGAATGATGTCATCAGATCAATAACCTATACTCTTCACTATGTATATGGCTGCAATGACGTCCTAGGAATAAGATATGGCTATATGGGCATGATAAAAGAACATGGTATACCAATTATGAAACTGACTCCAGATACCGTACTTGATATCCATGAAAAAGGAGGTACAATTCTAGGCTCTTCAAGAGGTTCACAGGATGTTTCAAAGCAGGTTGACTTCTTGGAAAACGAGGGAATAGATATTTTATTCGCAATAGGTGGAGATGGAACATTAAGAGGTGTCAGGGATATTGTATCAGAGGTAAAAAGAAGGAAATTGCACAGGTCAATCATAGGGATTCCCAAAACAATAGACAATGATATAAATAATGTTTCCAAATCATTTGGATTTGAAACTGCTTTCTCTATTGCAATCACTGCTTTAAGAAGTGCCCATATTGAAGCAATTGCTGCAAAAGGGGGTATAGGTCTTGTGAAACTTATGGGCAGGGAAAGTGGCTTCATCGCAGCATCAGCAACTCTGGCGCAAAGAGATGTGAATTTCTGCCTTATTCCTGAAGTTGATTTTGATCTGGAAGGAGATAATGGTTTTCTTAATCATCTACTGAAAAGAATACTGAGAAGGGATCATGCTCTTATAGTAGTTGCAGAGGGTGCTGGTCAGAAATTCTTTAAGAAAGAAGAACTTGGAACGGATAAATCAGGCAACCAAAAACTTGGAGATATAGGAATATTCATGAAAGAAAGAATATCCAGCTTCTTCAAAAGCAAAAACATGGACATAACTATACGATATATTGATCCCAGTTATATAGTAAGAAGTGTTCCTGCAAATCCAAATGACAGCGTATTTGCTGGATTGCTTGGTCAGATGGCAGTTCATGCAGGAATGGCTGGAAAAACTGATATGCTTGTTGCTACATGGAATAACAGGTTCATTCATTTACCTATAGAGGCTGCAATAATGAAAAGGAAGAAAATAGACCCACAAGGAGTTCTCTGGTTGAGTGTTGTTCAGGCTACAGGTCAATCAATGATGACCAATATTTAATGCACTATCTGTAACCAATCGGTTATAATAAATTGAAGTCTTCCAATAAGCAGGGAAATCCTACCCATAACAGTAAATCCGAAAGTAGCACCGAAACCTATCATTAGATACCATATTCCTATTTTGCTGATATGGCCTAAAGCTCCCTTATGAGGTTTGGAAAAATAGAAATAAATCAGAACGCTAAAAACTCCAATAAAAATTACTATCTGGTTGAATATATAAAGTGCCTGACTCCCTCCATATGGACTTGTTCCAGCAAAGTTAAGCATTGTATGCTGTACCTGAACGAGTATTGAAGCCTGGATTGTGTTCGGAATTGAAAATCCTGAAAAAAAGCCCATAGTCAAGGCTATAGGATATCTAGATAGCCATGCCCATTTTGGAATAAACCTGGGCCACCACATCAATCCTATCAATGCAGGAATTAATACATCATAGTGTCCTTCCATTAGTGGATTCCAGCAAAATGGAATGAAAATCTGCTGGAAGGAATAGACAAATCCAAATCCCAAAGATACTCCAACGACCAGATGCTCGGCAAGTCTGTAAAAAGGATTATCTTTATAAAGGAAGCTGTAAACAAATAAAGTCAAGAGTCCAGCAATTGTATAAGCTAAAAACATCCTTACCTTCTATCTCCATTTAGAAAGGAAAAAACCGATATTTCCTATTAAAATAAATAAAATAATAACTACATGTGCAATGGCCTGGGCATCCATCCCAACCATTGCCCTCTTGTTTTCACTAATTGATGTTGCAAGCAAGTCATTGTACTTTTTCTTGAAGTCTTTGAGGAAAAGGTAGTCAAGTTCCTTAACTTTATCCTGATTTTGGGAAAGAATGTCATTTAAAAGCGATTTCTTTTCTGCATCATTCTTTGCCTTAGATTCCCTTGCAGATAGTTCCTTTGCAAAGTATTTCTTGTAATAAAGATTCTGTGCGATATCATAATAATCCTTCAGCTTCTTTTCAAATTCCCCTTCAGGAGTATTTCTCAATAACCTCTCTGCAATATCTACATAATTCTTGCTAGTAGGAGTGATATTCGCCTGAGTCAGCGTCAAGTATACTTTCAGGTTTTTCTCTCTCATGCTTGAATATTCAGTTTCTTTTTCCATTTTCATCAAGTAATCTTCATACTCAGCAGCACCCTTGAGACCTGTTAGGATTCCAACCAACTGACCTGTCTCAAGAT
The DNA here is from genome assembly GCA_016927185.1 of Candidatus Coatesiibacteriota bacterium. Lineage (GTDB taxonomy): Bacteria > JAFGND01 > JAFGND01 > JAFGND01 > JAFGND01 > JAFGND01. The sequence goes on along the minus strand of JAFGND010000055.1, from coordinate 67,635 downwards.
ATGGATATGCCTGGGAAACCATTACACCAGTTAATCCTACAGCAATATCCTGATTAAATCTGCTTTTTGCATATACTACCCATGTCATCCATGAAGCGCTTGCTGAAAAATCAAACAAAAGGTCAATATCGTCATAAGTTCTTATTCCATGCATTACAGGTATATCTTCGTATTTATTCCCGCGGACATCTTCCTTCAAAGCTTCTTTTGCATTTGTTCCAAGTCCTAAAATCAATGGTAATGGAGGATACTTGAACCCAAAACATGCATAATCCTTTCCATAAACTGCTCCATATTCAAATGCTACTTCGTCCATAATATCTTCTGCTATTTTGGCTGCTTCCGGTTCAAATGCAAAGCTTATTACTGGAATTCCCCTTAAATAACAATGTCTTAAAACTGATCTAGTCATTGGATGCAGTTCAGGTTTTGCTGAGCCTCCATAAGTAACACACATAAAAACAGGTTTTGGTTTCACACCATTCTTCTTCGCATTTTTATGGTTCTGCTCCAGTCTGTTATAAATCTTTGTGATTGGTTCTGTATGATAAGTTTTCAGGTTTAGCGACCAGATAAGAGGGATCAATACCACTATCATTATTATAGCGTATATAATCCTTCTGTCTATATGCATAATCCTTTCATAGAAACTTTTCAATACAATCCTCCTGCCTATGCTCTTCCCAGATAAGCTCTTTCAATACCAAGAATAATCTTGAGAGAAGTTCCGAGCATTCCCAGTGCTACCCCCAAGAGGATTCCTCTTTTCGCTGCCATATTTGGATTAGACATAATCCAGTTACTAATGACAGGAATGTAATCACCAATAATTGGGATCATTTGACCAACCGAAACCTGCCCAAGCATGACAATCAAAGATGCAACAAGTAGTATGGTAGCTTCTTTGCTTCTTGCCCTGAACGCCCTGTAGGCAGCTGTTGAAATATAGAAAGCAAGCAAAGAAAACATTGTTGATTCTATAGGAATTTGAACCTGCTGGAACATAAACATGAATATAGTGTTCCAGCCATAATTAGCTAGTCTTGGATCAAATCTATCTGTACCAAATACGAAACCTGTTACTATCATGAAAAAAATTGTTAGAATAAGAATGATTGAATATTGCCAGTGCTGGGCTTTCCTTCTGATTTTTCCTGTATGAACCATTAATATAGATACAATTCCAAGAGGTAATGCAAAAAAACTTAACACTCTGAAATAATTGAGTATTTCATCATTAATAGTCTGAACAAACTCATGAGGAATGAATTGAAAGATTATCCCTATTATTCCTCCAACTAAGACTATTATAAGTGGTATTGTTGTTTTCATTATACCTCTCTATTGAACAGGAAAAAGCATCTTGAAAAAATTAAGAGCTGGATAAGTTAATAATTCAGCCAAAGTAGTTAACAATGTTCCCAATATTATACACCCTATTATGAATAATTTATCTAGATCCTGTGCTTTTATGCTTCCCACCAATAATGGATCCTTGGAGATATATGCAGAAGCAGCATATAACTCCTCCCCTATCAAAGTGAAATCACATGTTGTTATGAAGAAAGGTAACTGAGTTTCTGCATCGCTTCCTGCTATTTGAATACATCCTTCTTCATTCCCTTTTTCAGTTAAAATCAGGCTTTCAGCCCAGAACATCCCCATGAAAAAGTTGGTTGCTGGTTTTTCCCTTGCCATCAGTCCTGCAACACCGGCAACATAAGCAAACTGGCTCGGTGAAACAAAGAAAACACTTTGCTCCTTATATGCATCTGGTCTGCCAACTTCTGAATAAGCACTTTTCACTATTTCCTGAGCAATCGGCAGCACAACATAATCTCTCAAGGGTACGAATAAGGGAGTATCATACTCTGCTGCCTTTTTTGCTACTCCTGCCAGTATATTCAAACCAGCAATTGTAGCAATATCTGCTATTGAGCTTAACCCTGGAACAAACAGAATTGGTCTTCCCATTTCTGTTGCTCTTCCGACGGCATTGTCTATTTCCTTCAAGCCAGCCAGTGGTCTAATATAAAGACTGGCATCACTTTTTGCTTTCCTTATAAAGTAAAACAATGAAGCAGTTATTACCATCATTGCAATAAGAGCAATAATCTTCTCCATGTTAAACCATTGACCTTGCATTTTTGCTGGTTTGCTTTCGGTAACCTTACTGTAATACAGGGGGGAGATTGCTCTTATATAGTATTTATAGGTAGGTTGCTCACGAAGCATCTTCTTGTAACCTTCAAGCTTGTTTTTTGTATCTTTGAAAGATTGCCTTTGATCTCTATAGTTGGTAATAAAAGATTGAAATCTGTTTATATATTCCATTTTCCCTGTACCAAGATTCTTTCTGAAAAGGTCATAATACAGTATGTTATCATCCTTTTCCTTTCCTGATATCTTGTCAGCTAAATTCTCGATCAGCAGATTTTCTTTGCTTTTATTTTTTTGAAATATCTGCAGAAAATCAATCCTTATTTTCTCTTTTACAGGAGGCCACATTACATTTATCTGATCCCCCTTGTCATTAGGTTTATCAACTGCCAACAAGTTAGGGGGAGCAGTGATTTTATCTGAACCTTCGCCAAATGAAGTGAATACTTCTGAAATTGCTGGTTCTGAAATTGGATTTCCAAGAGAAGCTGAGACACATTTTCCAAAAGGTCCATTTAATGAGCCTTCATTTTTTTCTGGCCATGCAAACCAGCATTTCCCATAGTATTCAAGCCTTGCTTTATAATACCAGCTTATCTTTTTGTCTTCCTCCGATATTTTATCTATAAAATTTGAGGATGAAACAGGAAGCCTGGCTATTACTTTTTCTTCTCCCTTAAGATATCTTGATTTGCTTATTATTATTGATTTTATACCTTTTGCCTGAACAGGATTCCAGCAGACAAAGATATTATTGCCTTTACCTTCAGGAGATACTGCAACCCAGATTTTATCTAATCCTTGAAGTGAAAAGAGGTATAGTGGTAATATTAAAATAATTGCAAGAACTTGTCTTATAATTGCCTCCCTCTTTTTGTTAATGTTGGAGTATTGATATTGTGGGTTTCTGTCAAGATTTTCTTATTTTTATAGCGGATTTTACCAAAAGAATAAGGAAAAAGACGATTGCAGATAATATTACTATGGTTGCACCAGATGGAGTATCAAAAATGTATGATAAAAACAACCCACAATAAACTGCAAAAAAACAGAATATTCCTGACCATATGAATAAACTTCTTATTCCCTTTGCTATCTGATATGCAGAAGCTGCCGGTATTACAAGTAGTGCAGAGACAAGGATAATACCAACTATCTTCATGGACAATACTATAGTCAATGCGATTAATGTAAGAAGCAAATACCTTAGAAAACTTACAGGCAAACCTGATACTTCAGCCCCTTCAGGATCAAATGATATAAACAGGAATTCTTTGAAAAACATGACTATCAGTAACAGAATTAACAAACCAAGCAATATTGATATGTATAAATCAAATGCACCTACTGATAAAATACTTCCAAACAGGTAACCAAATAAATCAACATTATAGTTTCCAGTAAGACCAATAAATAGAATGCCCAAAGCCATAGTTGTTGCGAAAAATATCCCTATAGCAGTATCTTCCTTCAATTTCTCCTTTCCGCTTACTATCGTAATTCCCCATGCAGTTAATATACAGAAAATTGCTGCTGTTATAATGGGATTTATTTTCAGTAGAAATCCTAATGCAACCCCTCCAAAAGAAGCATGAGATATTCCTGCACCAATAAATGATAATCCTCTCATTACTATATATATACCAATTATTGAGCAAAGCAAACCAATAATTGTTCCTGATATAAATGCTCTTTGCATAAATGGATAAGTCAGTATATCAATCATCGTGCTTTCTGACCACTATGTGAGGTGTTACGTCATGATGATGGAAAAAAGAAGCTTCCTTGCCATACATAGTTTGCAAATCGCTTTCATTCATTACTTTTTCTGGAACATCATGAGCCACAAGATAATTATTAAGACAAACCACTTTTTTCGAAAATGATGCAACTACCCCAATATCATGAGAAACAAGAATTATTGTTATTCCGTTATTATGCAATGATTTCAGCAACATATAGAAGTTGTCTGTCGATTTTGTATCTACTCCAGTAGTAGGTTCATCAAGCAAGAGCAATCTGGGATTATTTACTAGTGCCCGTGCAAGAAATGCTCTTTGTTTCTGTCCTCCTGATAGGGCAATAAGCTTTCTGTTTGCAAGATCTTTTATTTCTACCATCTCCATTGCTTCTATAACCTTATTTTTATCTTCTTTTAGTGGATACCTGAACATCCCAATGTGAGAATATCTGCCCATCAAGACAAAATCGAAAACGCTTATGGGAACGTTAAAATCAATGTTTATACTCTGTGAGACATATCCAATATCAAGTCTTTTCTTGCCCAGTTTAGTTGCCTCTATTCCAAAAACCTTAATTGTACCGCTTGATGGTTTTGTTATGCCTATGATACATTTTAACAAAGTAGTTTTGCCACTTCCATTTGGTCCTATCACTGTACAAAAACTGCCTTCCTCAATCTCTAGTGTAACATTCTCTAAAGCTATTATACTGCTATATTTGACAAATACATTATCCAGTTTCACAATAGCTTCTGACATTATTCTCCCAGTGCTTTTTCAAGCTGTCTCAAATTCTCTTTCATTCCTTCAAGATAATTTTCTGGAAGAGGATTTAAGGTAGCAACTCTAATTCCTGTTTCATCTGCAATAGACTTGACTATTGCTGCAGGAAATTGAGGTTCAGCAAATATTGCTTTTGCCTTTGTTTTTTTTACTTTATCAATGATTTCCTTCAATTCCCTTGGAGTAGGTTCCTTTCCAGGGATTTCTTCAATTACTGCTACTTGATTCAAACCGTATTCCCTGGCAAAATATTCAAAACTTGGATGAAAAGTGATAAAATCTTTCGTTTGCCATTTTTTTGCTTTTTCTCTTATTTCCTTATCCAATTCCTTCAGTTTCAATTTGTAAGCTTCAGCATTTGAACTATAAAAGCTACCATTTACAGGATCAGCTTCTTTCAGCGTATCCTTGATTTTGTCTACAATACTGATTGCATAGACAGGATTTAACCATAGATGTGGATTACCCATATCATGCTTATGCTTGTTTTCTTTTTCTTCATGAGTTGTTTCATTCAGATGCTCATGATTATGATGCAAATCAGTTATAATCGGGAATCCTTCAGCTGCTTTTAACACAACCAGATTTTTGTTTTCTGCTGCATCAACCATTTTATCTAGCCAGTATTCCAGCCCCAGTCCATTGATTATCAATAAATCTGCTTTTGCTATCAATTTCTGTTGACTTGGTCTGGGATTGAAAGTATGAGGACTTTCTCCAGAAGGAATAATCAGGTATGCTTCTATTCTGTCTTTTCCTATCTGTTTAGCAAAATCATGATATGGAGCAATGCTTGCAACAACTATAAGTTTATTCTTGTTTAAGACCTTCTTTTCAGGCATTTCTCTTTTACCACAAGACAGTGTCAAGAGTGAGATAAGAAACATCAGGAAAACCTTCAAAACTGACTCCCTTTCTTTTTATCGCCAGATAGAAGAAAGTTCTAGCTTTTGTCAAGCACAGGGATCTTTGTGCTTTTCCCTTTTTTTCTCTTCCAGAGAACAATCTTGTTTCATTCAGGTTGGAATACCCAACTTCGGAAAAAGATAGAGTTGAATAAAAAGCCATAATATTATGAAGATTATAATAAAAACCAAAGTAAACATTTAGTAAATAATAAGGTAAATTCAGAAGAATGTCAAATGCCAAATCTGAATGCTGCTAGACTTAGATTGAGAAAAGCTTTTTATCTGCTATTTGCATATTTAACTTATAAGGTTAACTCTTTCAAACATTATTTCCCATTTCATAATAGCTTGCTTTTTTTCTCTTATTATTGATTCAGGTCATAATTGATAACAAAAAGTTGTAACAAGAACAAGAAAGGATACTTATATGAAAAAATGGATTGGGATTCTTTTTATTGCTATCATGCTTGTTTCCTGCAAAACAAAAGCAGAAGAAAAAAAGGCTGATGCAAATATTAATGAAGATATCACGGCTTTAGCAAAGAAAGTAGCAAATGCAGTAATAAAAGATGATTATGATGCAGTTTCAGGTTATTTCGATGATGAAGTGAAAAAAGGATTGCCAAAGGATAAATTCTCTGAAGCTTCAAATGGATTGAAATCAAGATTAGGAGGTTTCAAGAATATAACTAAGATTAACCAATTGAAACAAGGTGACTATGATGTTGTATTGGTGACTACAGAATTCGAGAAAGCAACAATAGACATAAAGGTTGTTTTCAATAAAAACAAGCAAGTTGCTGGTTTGTTCTTCCTTCCTGGTCAAGCTGCAAATATCGATTACAAAAATCCCTCTTATGTAAAAATAGAGAATATTGTAGAAAAAGATGTTACAGTTGGAAAAGGTGAATGGGAGTTGAAAGGCAAATTGACTTTGCCAAAGGATGCAAAATCTGTTCCTGCTGTTGTTCTTGTGCATGGTTCTGGTCCTAATGACATGGATGAGACAATCTTGTCCAATAAACCATTCAAGGATATAGCATTAGGATTGGCTTCAAAGGGAATTGCTGTCTTGAGATACAATAAAAGAACAAATCAGCATAAAGAAAAGATAATAGGTGTCTTGAAGGAATTGACTGTTAAAGAGGAAACAATAGATGACGCTATTCTGGCTGTTGAATTACTGAGAAGTACTGAAGGAATAGACAAAAACAGAATTTTTGTATTAGGACACAGTCTTGGAGGAATGCTTATCCCGAGAATAGGTTTAGCTAGTCAGAATATAAAAGGACTGATTAGCCTTGCAGGATCCACTAGACCTATGGAAGATTTGATGCTTGAACAAATCACGTATATTTATTCACTGGATGGTACACTGGCAAAAGATGAGAAAGAGCATATAGAAAAACTCAAGCAAGAAATAGCAAAACTAAAACAGCTGGATAAGAATGCTAAAGATGATAAACCTGTTTTAGGTGCATTTTCAAAATACTGGATTGATTTAAAAGATTACAAACCTCATGAAGTTGCAAAAAACTTGAAGCAACCTTTATATATTCTTCAGGGAGAACGAGATTATCAGGTTACTATGGTAGATTTTAATAACTGGAAAGAAAGTCTCAAGAATAACAAGAATGTATACTTCAAATCATATCCTTCATTGAATCATCTTTTCTTCAAAGGTACAGGGAAATCAACTCCTGAAGAATACTCAAAAGCAGACCATGTTGATGAACAACTTCTGAATGATATTGTAGAATGGATCAAAAAAATAAAATAATGAATGAAATAGATTTCTCATTAGGTGCATGTGGATTAAATTGTGAAGAATGCGATATTGTCGAGGCCGGTACTAATATAAAACCTGCGATAAAAATATGTGACTGGTTAAGGAATGAAAAAGGAATTACTGATATCAAACCTGAAGATATTCATTGTAATGGATGCAAGGGAGACAGGGATCAGCACTGGTCAGCAGGTTGTCATATACTCAGATGCTGCGTAGATGAAAAACATCTAGACAATTGCAGTCAATGTAATGATTTTCCATGTGATTATTTAATAAAATGGAGTAATCAAAATGAAAGACATATTGATGCACTGAAAAAGCTTATTTCAATGAAAGAGGGTGCAATTGTTGAAAAGAAAATTGAAGGAACTTTCTGAATAGATAAAAAGAAATTTTATGAAATTAATAGTGCTTATCTTGCTTTTAATTCTTCTGCCATATTTTTGCCAGGCAGAAATCTATACTGAAAAAGAGTCTCTTCTTAATGAATTCTTTGAAGAATACAAAGAATTTCAGAGAGGGATGAAACAGATTCAAGGAACCAAGCGCTCAATTAATGATATAAATCTGAAAATAGATGCCTTCAAGAGTTTCGCACCATTGAAAGATGATGATCAAACTGTGTCCAGGTATTATAATCTAGAAAAAAATCAGTTTTATAAACAATACCATTCTTTATTGAGCGATAAGTATTCATTGATTGAAGATAAACTCTTTCCTTCAATGTTTAACTTATACAATAACTATCTGAAATTAAATCAATTAAAGAATCTACTGCTGGATTTGAACAGAAGATATAAAAATATCGAAGTACAGGACAGCAGGATAGATAGCTTCATAAAACTGACTGAAATAATGAACACTACCAAAACAGAAGTAGATTCTCTTCTACAAAAAATGTATAATCCTGACAAACAAAGCGAAAGCGAATTGATATCTCTCCAAAACCAGATTAATTACATTGGCTTGTATAGACTAAAACTGGATTATCAATATAATGATCAGTCAATAGTCCCCTCCTTGATAAAAAACAAGGATTCTGAAACAGGTGTCCATCAGGATTTCAAGTCTCTGTCTGGAATAAAAAAGGAAGAGGAAAAACTAGTCGAACTGCTTAAACAGGAAAAAAACAATATTCTATCTATAAGTAAAGAGATATCTGAGACCAGGATCGCTATACAAGAAATGGAAAAAAAAGTAGATAGTATGCATAAAGAACTGGAAGATTTTGAAAAAAAGCAATCCAATCCTTATCTTATTGATAATCAGAAAAAAATACTACAGGTTTTGTATCATACGAAATCATTGAAAATAGAAGGTTATGAAGTAATTTATCTCTATAAAATTAAGGCTAAACTCTATATTCTTGAGCAAAACAAGGCAGAAATTAGTGCAAATATTAAAAGACTTGAAAATGATCATATGGAACTTGAGAATAAATGGGATTCGCTTTTAACTTCTAAAATATACAATGGTATTGTAAATATCCTAGTAGTTATTATGGTAGCATTCCTGCTGCTAATGATAGCAAACAGAGTCGGAAAAAGACTTATAAAGTATTTCAGCACTGTTCTTGAAGAAGAACACCATCAGAAAAGAGCTTCTACCTTATATTCTATTACATTAAATACCATGAGACTTCTTATCTGGATAGTATCTATCTTAGTTATTCTCAGGAATTTTGATATAGACTACAAACCTTTTCTTGTAGCTGCTGGAGGAATATCGGTTGCTATTGGTTTTGGAGCTCAAAGCCTTATTAAGGATTTTTTCGCTGGTTTCTGTTTTCTTATTGAGAATCAATTTCAGATTGGTGATATTGTTACAATAAACGACAAAACAGGAACAGTTGAAAAAATAACATTGAGAACTACAACAATAAGGGATTATGAAGATGGAGCAGTATGGGTATTTCCTAATGGTCAGATTTCCTTCGTTGCAAATCTTACGAAATTATGGTCAAGAACTCGATTATATATCAGTGTTGATTATAAATCTGATATAAATTTCGTTAAGAACAGGATTGAGGAAATCTGCATTCAGATATTTGAAGATGAATACTGGAAAAACTATATCATGAAGAAACCTGAGGTTTTAGGCATTTCATCGTTAAATACTTCATCAATAGATTTTCATGTCACTATAGAGACAAAACCTGGAGAACACTGGGCAGTAGCGCGTGAATTCAGGAAGAGGATCAAACTGGAGTTTGATAAAGCAGGAATAGAAATTCCATATCCGCATCTTGTAATACAAAACAAAATTTGAAAGGTTAGCAATGAATGAAGTATTCTTTCTCAAAGGAAGACATCCTGAAAATGGAGTTACAGTAGGATTATCACCCCTTGATATAGAAAGGGATCTTCCTGATTTCGTGAGATGGCTTAACAATAGAGAAGTCATTCGGAATCTCCTATTAAATATTCCAATAAATGTGCATTGGGAAAAGAAGAAGCTTGAAGAGATAGCATGTTCTGCTGATATGTTTTTTTTCTTGATATTCATAATTTCAGAAAACGATCTGAAAAAAGTTGGTTGCACATCTCTGGAATTGTTTGAAATCAAGAAATCCTACAAATTAAGACTGAAAAAGGAATACTGTTATGTTCACGAGTTTACCAAAGGTGGCAGTGTATTCTCTAAAACAATGCTTAGAAAAGGAGATATTGTCGGAAAGACCGGAACACTAATAGCTGAAAAAGAATACTGGAGGAAGGGAATAGGTTCAGTTGTAAAAATGATAACACTTAGCTGGGCATTTTCTTCCATGAGGCATCTGCAGCTTATAAGTACAGAAGCCTATATTGAAAACTCAGCTTCTCTTTGCTTGATGGGAAAAGCATTTCATAAGGAAGTTGTGGATAAAGAGAAATTGATGTTCAAGGATAACAAGCTACTTGATTCAAGGGTTATGGAACTGAACAGGGAAAACTGGGAAAAAAATATTGATTTTTTCCAGAAATTCATCCTGTAATTATTCAGTGTCTGCTTCAATATGCCAGGTTAGCATTTGATTGTAGCCTTCCAGAGTAAGATTTGGAAACACCATGCTTTCTTCAAAAAAAGAATGAAAATAGCCTGCAAAACCTCCTGTGAATATAAGGCTTTCATACTTGATTGATTCTCTTATGATATCAAGAGATTCCTTCAAACCTCCATAGGCTGTAATCAAAGCTCCAAATGAAAGAGCTTCTTGAGAGCTTTGAGGCAGATAAACAGGTAATTCATTAGGTATTTTTATGGATATTTTCTGAGAAGTAATATTCATATAGCATTCTGTAAGTATTTTAGGACCTGGGAGAATATATCCCCCCATAAATCCATCATCTGTTATCAAATCAACAGTTACTGCAGTCCCGATATCTGCTACAACAATAGGGGGATTGAATAACTCTAGTGCGGCATATGCATTAGCTATCCTGTCTAATCCCAAAGATTCTGGTGGTTCATAATTGACTGGGATATATTCAGTTTTATTATCTGCAAGGTTGACAATCGGGATTTTCCAGGAAGATTTAACTAATGCAAGGAACTCCCCGTACTTGGGATAATTTACCCATCCTAAACCTATCAATCTTGTATAAGGAAACAGTTCATTCTCAATATAAACAAATATCTCTGGTAATTTATCCAGTGAAAAACTGGAACTTGAGATAAGTTGAATTCCCCGGAACAAGGCTACCTTGATAGCACTATGCCCAAGATCAAGAATTATTCTGAAATCCTTCAACATAGCAGTGTTATTCTTTGTAAAGCTTCTATTTTAGTCAATAGTTAAGATTTCATCTTGAATATTCATTCATTAATTTCTTAGCCTGTTATCAATTCAACAAGGCTTTAAAAGAATTCTTGACGCTATTTATCTTATCTATGCTTAAGGCAGTAATCATATGCTTAGTTTTGAGAAGATTAGAGAAATAATTGAAGACTATTCTGAGATACTGATTGTAACTCATAAAAAACCTGATGGAGATGCAATTGCTTCTTCAGTAGCCTGGTATTATAGATTAAGCGAATTCTCAGTAAACAAAAAAATATCCTTGTACATCAATAGTAGAGAAATCCCTTTTGAATATAAATTCCTTACTGATAAAGTGAAAATTGTCCAGGATGATTATATGCCTTCTTCTGATTATATTATTCTGGCTCTTGACACTGCATCAAAAGACCGATTGGTTTTGCCGCAAATAGATATAGAAAAAGTAGATATAATAAATATTGACCATCATATCAGTAACGAAAACTTTGGAAGATGGAATCATGTAATAGGAAACTCTTCATCTGCATCTGAAGTAACAGCAAAACTCTTTCTAGAGCATAAGAAATTCTCAAGAAATGAGGCAGAAGCTCTTTATCTGGGAATTTTGACTGACACTGGTCAGTTTTCATATTCCCTGACCAGTTCAGAAACACTAAAAATGGCCTCAATACTTGTGGAAGCAGGTGCTGATCCAGTATTTATATCCGAAAATGCATACTTCACAAAATCACTTGCATACTGGAAATTGCTTGCACAGGCTATCACAGAAGCTACCAAGATAGATAATGTCCTTATTTTCTGTATTACTTCAGAAATGTTGATAAAACATGATATGAAAATATCTGATCTTGAGCAGCTTTCATCTTATACGATAAGAAACAGGGAAACTGAACTTGGAATAGTACTAGTAGGCATGAATAATGATGAAACTACTAAATGCAGTTTCCGCTCCAAGGGAAGATTTGATGTAAATGAATTTGCAAGAAGATGGGATGGAGGAGGACACAAATCAGCATCCGGTGCATACATAAAAAGACCTCTTTTCGAAGTCAAAAATGAAATCATTTCTGCAGTCAAGGAAATATGTTGTGACAAAATGCATAATAATAGGCAATGATATTACTTGCCTTGCAACGGCTTTACTGCTCAGGAATTCAGGTCTGAATTTAAGCTTGATACTTCCTTCTTCTGATTTCAAGAAAAATGCTCTATATGAACAACCATTGGATTATGGAAAAAGCTTTCTTCCTGAATCGCTATCCTGGTTGTATGAAGAAGCAAAACCTGTGCTTCTACCTCAATTAACAAGGGTTTTTAATAATTTTGATAAATATAGTTTTGATATTACATTTTCACTGCTTGAAATGGAGGAACTCCTTGGTATCATTGATGTTAAAAATACAAACGGTTTTTACAAATATCTTGCAAAAAGAATAAATATACTGAAAGAATTGAATGAAAAAATAAAACAAAACAAGTCCCTGAAAACCGACTATTTTACTTCCATGGATTTAAATACACATAGATTTAGAAATCACGAAGTTATGTCATATTCTATTTTGGATGGAGTTTTCAATCACAGATTCAAATCTGCATGGTTATCATTACCTCACTTGTTATCGCTTTCATACTGTAATCTGCCAGGATTTTCTGATATAATAGCACTCAGAGCATTTATGGAAGGTTCTTTTAAATTCAATAAATCTCTTGAGGAAATTGCATTTAATGCTTTAAAGGAAAGCGATATAGAAATATTAGAGAACTTCAATAATATGACAATAGAAACAAATGGAACAAATGGCTTGAAAGTGAATCTTGGAAATGAAAACTATATAAATGCAGAGAAAATATTAATAAATACTCATTGTTACAAAAAAGCAATCAAATTTTATAGAAACGAAAAAGAGATCAAAACAAGTAACATAAGCAGAAGCAAGAGATTGATAAATATATCTTGTCTTGTAAAAACAAGGCAGGAATATACTAAATTGGCAAGACATAATCTTCTGCTTCCCTTAAACATAGAGAGATATTGGAGAGAAAAGAAGAAGGAAGACAATTATAATCCTCCGGTATATCTGGGTTGTCCATTGCAGCAATCAGAAGATGTTAATAATCCAAGAAGAAACATTATTCAAATCTCTTTTCCGTTCAAACCTGCAGATAATAGTGAACAGGAAAAGGAAATGATCCTGAAAAAGGTAATGAGAAATATCGAAAGAGAAATATTACCTGATTTCTTGAATAATATAGAAACGCAAGAGGAAATAGGGTGGGATAGAATAGACTATTATAAAAATATCTCATGGAATGTTTTAGGTGATTTATTCAGAAAGAGTCCGTTTAGTAAAGATATATATGAAATCAACAATAGTTTGTTATGGTCAATGGGTATTGACATGAAATTATATTTTTCTGATAAAATTTCAGAAGCAATTCTTAAAGAGCTTGTATAAAATGCTTAAATACTATTTCTTCCTTGTTATCATTATATTCTCAATCTTGTTTGCTGATTCAGAGATGATTATTAATGATGTCATGTTGATTTCACCACCAAAGATAACCAGAGATACCAAGGATATTGCTATTGAACCTTCTTCTGACGATACTACCAAAAAGGAAAAAAAACCAACTAAAATGGATATGTTCTATAAAAAGTATTCAGGTATAGTTCCATATTTTGAATATTCATGTTCAGGTTTCTGTACTACAGCCAACTCCGAAGAGATAAATAGTTATGCTTCCACTGATATAATAAGCTTTCTTAGAGATTATATAGGAATAAACTTATGGTCTGGGGCAGGCTTTGTTCATGGTGAAACAGATTACAAGGTTATAATTGATGGTCAGCATTTAAATCATTTGAGGGAGCTGCCAGCGAGATTCAAGGATATTTCTCTGGAAAGAATAAACTCAATAAAAGTAGATAAGACACGCAAGATAATTTACATAGAGACAATTCCTATTCAGGAGAGAATTTTCTCACGATTCAGCGTGGATACTGGATATTATCATTATGATGGTAATGATTTATATCTGGGAAGGAATATTGACAAGAACTTCGCTTTTCAGGCAGTTTTTTCTAACAGAAAAACTAATGGATCCTTTGTTTCCATTGATGATTCCAATCCGGAATTCTATACCTATCAGTTGGGTGAATTATCTCGCTTCTGGCAGAGAGATCTCTCCTTGATAGCCCTTCTTAACAGCAAATGGCTCTTGAAAGGTGGATTTATCGGAAATGAGTATAAACACAACTGGTTTGAAGAAACTGATACATCTGATGTATTCTCTTATTGGGGTTACAATAAAACCTTTTATTTGAACGCCTTAGGAACAACAAATTCTAACAAGAGAATAGATGTGAGACTGTTTCATAGATTTACCCCGGAATACAAACCAAATCATTCATCTGATTTAGATAAAAGCTTCCAGAGAGAAATAGGAACTTCATGGTCAATCATCTATCCTTCTTCATCATTTGAGCTCTTATTTGAAGGTCAGTCAAGTTATGAAACAGAAGAATATAATGATTTTTACATAAAATCTATAAAATCAGATGGTTTCTTAGGACCTGCATTCATAAAAGGAGAAAGTATAAGCAGGATTGGCTTGAACTGGGTTGTTGATAGAGGACCAAAAGCTCTTCCTGGATTAATAGCAGAAATGGATACTCCCTTAGGTAACATATGGAAGGGACACTTTGCAGGAGGATTCAAAGCCAATACTTTCGATATAACTCAGATATTCACTCCTTCACAGAATACACCAGATCCAGTTCTTGAAAAGCAAGCATGGATTGAAGGTGGGGTAGAAAGACAGATCAGATATAAATATCCAATAATCTTCAGGCTGATTCTGAAAACAGGTCAATACTGGGATAAGGTAACAGAAGCATATCCCCTTGTAGAGAATTATGGATATCATATGACAATAAGGGATTGTGCATTTGTAGAACCAGTTGTTTATTCAAGAGTAGACTCATTACCATTGAAGATAAACATTGAAGGAACTTTGAATGGTTTTTACAGGGAGAAAGAAAAATATGAGCAAAGAGGTTATTTTCAAGCTGGTAGACATTTCCAGATAACAAAATCCCTATCTGTTCAAGGTTATGGGAGAATGTACCTTGCATATCAAGAGACATTTGACCACCTTCTTGGATTCGGATTTGCAGTGAAATTAAGCGACTTGCATGCGTGGTTTACAATGTACAATGGGACTGAACAAAGAAAATTTGGCTCTATAAAATATATCGAGGGAACATATTTAAGATACGGTATTTTCATGAACCTTTTTGAATAAATATGAATATTAAAACAAGATGTAATGATATATATGAAATGCTTAATAAGCATTATCCAGATGCAAGATGTGGACTGGAATTTCATAACTTATATCAGTTGCTTGTTTCTACTGTTTTAAGTGCACAAGCAACTGACAAGAAAGTTAATGAAGTAACTCCAGTATTATTCAAGACATTCCCGGATTTTAAATCCCTTTCTGAAGCAGATGTTGCTTCTATAGAAGAAATAATAAAACCACTTGGATTCTTCCATCAGAAAGCAAAAAACTTGAAATCTCTATCAACAGAAATACAGAAAAAATTCAATGGCATTGTTCCAAAAAAAATGGAATCTCTGATAACATTAAGTGGAGTAGGAAGAAAAACAGCAAACATAGTTCTAGGCACAGGTTATGGGATAATTTCAGGTATAGTTGTAGATACTCACGTAAAAAGATTGACAAGAAGATTTGGCTTAACCAGGCATGAAGATGCAGAAAAGATTGAAACTGACTTGATGCAATTGCTTGACAAGGACAGATGGATTGACTGGTCTCATTTACTAATTAATCATGGAAGAAAAGTATGTAATGCAAGGAAACCAGATTGTACTAATTGTATAATTGAATCATTATGCATGAAAATAGATATATAAAACTGATACTTTTCGCGATCATTCTCCTGAATATAGTTTTTCTTTATGCTACAGATGAAGAATTCCTTCTGGACAAAATAGTGTTCAAGGGAGACGGAAGAAGCAAAGAGAGATTTCTTAAACGTTGTTGCGAACTGAAAGAAAACAGGCATTATTCAAGACATGACATAGAAGAAGCCAAAACCAAACTCATAAATACAGGTTTTTATGCAGAAGTGGAATATGAAATAGAGAAAACCGGAGACAATAAGTATAACTTGATAATAGCCTATAAAGAGCGAATTACAAAATATCCCTTCCCTCTACCCTTTGTTAGTTATTATCCAGAAAGAAACAAACTTCCATTCAAGGACAGGATAGAATTGGGTTTGAAATATACTGACAGGCACTTTCTTGGTAATGGATACCGAATAGCATTTACTGGAGCTGCTCTTGGATTATGGAGGCTTGAGGGTGAATGGGTCTCTCCATGGGGATACAAGGATATAATTGGTTATCAGGCAAAAGTTAGCTATTATTCAGCCAGAAATCCTTTTCCGGAAGACACTCTGGATATTACAAAAGACAAATATATTGTTTCTGAAGCAGGTCTCAATTTCTTCCCGCTAAAGAGATTTGGAGCATATTCACTTGCAGGAATTGAATATTTCAAAAGAATACCTGCATTTGAATTATATAATGAAAATGGTGATTTATATGTAAGGGAAAAGCTGGGAGCCTATTATGACACAAGGGATATCTATGAAAATCCATTGAAAGGTTTCAGGATTTCATCTGAAACAGTTTTTTATCAGGGTTTATACAAGAATATCCCTTATGTAGGAGAACATAACTTTTCTGTTACTCATATTATTCCGATATGGAAAAAACTTAGATTTGCTTCAGGAGGAGTTGCCAGCTATATCAGCGGTAAAGACATCCCACCCTATAAGCAAGGACATTGGGGAGGGGGAAGTTCCCTGAGAGGTTATGAAGAAGGAGACTGGGAATATATAAAAGCAGTGAGAGGCAATTTCGAGATAAGATTCCCAATAATTCCCAAAAAGATTTTTGATGTGCCATATACTGGAAGATGGGGCAAGAATATAGATCTTACAATAGATGGTGGATTCTTCCTTGATGCAGGATACTTGTATTCAGGCAGGCAGATAGAGTATACTCGTTATTATGAAGATTACAAATGGTATCCTGCAGGTGGAGTGGGAGGAGGTATCAGATTTATAGTCCCCTGGTTCGGATGTGCGAGAATTGATTACGGAGTTGCAAGAAACCGGAAAATCAAGGATGGTATCTTACACCTCTCACTGAATCTTATTCCTTAGTTTCGCACTTTCTCCACTTTCACATCATCAATCCAGACAGTACCTTTTCCCTTGATTACAAGATTAAGCCGTATATGAGTGATTTTCTCCCCCTTTTTCAAGAAAAAAGGTATTGCATATTCTCCCCAGTTATTGTTTCCTTTTATAGCATTATCCAGACCTCGGGAAAAGAATTCCTTCTTGTCTGGTGTCATTACCCACATTTCAAGATAACTATTCCCTTCAAGATCCTTTGATTTCATTTTTGCAGAGAATACAATCTTTGCATCTTCTACATTCTCATCAATATCGAAAAGTTTTATCACTATGTCTTTGTCAGTACTTATTTTAAGTGAGCCTTTTTTATCGAAAGAATCGTTCTTGTCAATTTCAACATTATCTTTTGTTATTACTTCACTCAAATCATCTAATGCAAACTGCTTTATAGTTACTGCAGATTTCTGCTTCGGATTCTTTGAACAAGAACATGCTGAAAACAAGAATGAAATTAACGAAAAGAACAAAATTTGATTTCTTAGCATTTTTAACCTCCATTTTGCTTGATATCTCTTTGCATATGCATTTTGTCAAGTCCTTAAATTTAGATAAGTATCTTCATTTATTTAATTGATTTCAAAACAGGTTTTATTTTAATGATTAATAAAAAGCAGGGCTTGACAAACAAATAGCAAAGAATAATTCAATCATTTGAATAAAATACAGGAGTTGGAGATGGAAAAACTGGAAATAAACGGTCTCAGGATGGTTGGAGCTATTTTCAAAAATTCAAATCTTGTTGAGATAAAAATTGAAGATACTAATTTGAAGGGAGCTAAATTGAGATCTACAAATCTCTTCAAGTCCAGGTTTCATGATGTCAATATGGAGAATAGTGAAATAAAAAATGTAAATGCACATTATATTACAATAATCGACACTGATTTAGGTGATGCAGAAATCAACGACGTCAACCTAAGTAATGCAAACATAAAAAATATAAATCTGAGCAATACAAGTATTAATGATGCAGATCTTACAGATGTAAAGATTGAGGAAGCAACAATTACGGGTTTATTCATAAATGGCTGGGATATTGAGAAGCTTATTGAAGAAGCTTCAGAGAAAAGGGAAGAAAAAAGTGATTAAGACTTTCTCTATCATATTGCTGTATCTGGTCTTTACTAACAAAAGTTTTGAATTCTCCACAAATGTAAATAGTGATTTCCCAGAGAAAAAAAGCCTTTATAGAATCCATGCAAAAGATAACTATTTCATATATCTGGATAAATACAAGATGACGAAAAATGGTATCCAGATAGAAAGATATATTCTGCCCTATGTAAAAGATCTGGCAAGCAACTCTCTGCTTAAGACAGATAAATATTGTTTTATAGGATTCAATAAGCAAATCCAAAAATATGAAATAGAGGAATTCAGACAAATAGATATCAAATCCTTGAAGAAGAAGATAATCAAGGAAATAATTAAGCAAAAAGAAAATATAGCAAAAACTGCATACAATAATATTCCATCAACTATTGACAAGGAAAAGATATTAATCAAAATTGATAAAGATTTCAGAAGTGAGATATTTATTGAAGAAAATAATGACACAGTACTTGTTAAATCAAGACTATTTCATGCAGATATTATGGATAAAAGGAAAATACCTGCAGGATTGACTCTTTTCTCTTATACTATTGTAAATTTTCCTAAAAATGAGATAACTGGTTCTTACTTAGATTGGGAGGTTGCCTGGTATGACTGATAATTCCTCTGTCCATAAAGAAATACTGAAACTCAGAAAAGAAATAGATGAACACAATTATAAGTATTATGTTTTATCACAGACCTCAATAACAGATAAGGAATACGATGATTTATATAAAAGACTTCAAGAGCTGGAAGAAGCTTATCCTGAATTCAAAACCAATGATTCCCCTACTGCCAGGATAGGTGCAGAACCACTATCAGTTTTTCCTCCTTATGCTCATCCAGCACCGATGCTGTCTCTTGAAAATTCCTATAATTTATCTGATTTAAGGAACTGGGAAATAAGGAATCTGAGACTTCTGGGAAATGATGTTTCGCTAGACCTTTTTGGAGGAGGATTAGAATATTTTGTGGAGCTGAAAATTGATGGAGTTTCCATCAGCTTGCTCTATGAAAATGGCAAATTAGAGCTTGGAGCAACGAGAGGAAACGGTTTCGTGGGAGAAATGGTTACAGAGAATATAAAGACAATAAAAAGCATACCTCTTCATCTGAGAAAAGAGCTAACAGGTTCGTTTATAGTACGTGGAGAGATATATATGAGTAAACCTTCTTTCAATAAAATAAACACAGAAAGACAAAAAAAGGGAGATAGCCTTTTTGCCAACCCAAGGAATGCAGCATCAGGTAGTCTGAAAATACTTGATCCCACAGTAGTTGCTGAAAGAAAACTATCTTTTTTTGCTTATGAAGCAATATATGATGGTAATGATAAAAACGTTATTCCTGATAAACAATCAGAAATGCTTAAATTTCTGAAAGATATGGGATTTCCTGTTAATCCTTATGGCACTATTCTTGGAAGTATTAACGGTCTTGAGGATTTTGCACAAAGATGGGAAGAAAACAGGGAAAGTCTTGAATATGAGATTGATGGTCTAGTAATCAAGATAAATAACAGGAGTTTGTATGATAGATTAGGGAAAACAGCAAAAGCTCCTCGCTATGCGATAGCGTATAAATTCACAGCTCATCAGGCAAAAACAAGGCTACTGGATGTAATATGGCAAGTAGGAAGGACTGGTATTGTAACTCCAACTGCAGTCATGGAAGAGGTATTTCTTGCTGGAACAAAAGTGAAAAGAGCAACCTTGCATAATATAGATTTCATAACAGATCTTGATTTGAAAATTGGAGACAATATATTCATTGAAAAGGGAGGAGATATTATTCCTAAGGTAGTTACAGTTATTAAGGAGGAAAGATCTGGAGATGAAGAGGAAATTAAAATACCTGAAATCTGCCCAGCTTGTTCATCTCCTTTAACTAGGCTTGAAGAAGAATCTGGAATATGGTGTACAAACTGGAATTGCCCAGCACAGATGGAAAGAAAACTGACCCACTTTGCATCAAGAGAAGCCTTGAATATTGAAGGACTGGGAGAGGCAATAGTAACACAACTTGTTCAAAAAAAACTTATAGAACATGTTCTTGATATTTACAGGATAAAACTGGAAGACCTTCTGCAACTGGAACGCATGGGCAAGAAATCAGCAAGCAAGCTTTTAAATGCAATAGAAATGAGCAAGAAACAATCTGCTGAAAAGCTGCTGTTTGCAATTGGTATAAGACATGTAGGTATTACAGTTGCAAAATTACTTATACAGGTATATGGATCTATTGAAATCCTGAAAGATTTATCTGAAGAATCTCTATCATCAATCCAGACAATTGGTCCTAAAATTGCATCAAGTATAGTAAGTTTTTTCAGGACACAGCCTGAAATAATAGACAGACTGAAAGAAATCGGTTTCAATCTTGCAGAAATCCCATCGCTAAATGAAAACCTGATACTTTCTGGGAAAACCTTTCTTTTTACTGGTGAACTTAATTCTTACACCAGACCTGAAGCAAAAGAGAAGGTTGAAAAACTGGGAGGAATAGTAAAAGATACAATAGTCAAAAACCTTGATTATGTAGTAGCAGGCAATAAGCCAGGTGGAAAGCTGGAAAAGGCAAGAAAACTCAATCTGAGAGTTATCTATGAAGAGGAATTTCTGCAAATAATTGAAGGATCTTAAGAAGAGATGAGAATAGTTCTTCAGAGAGTGTCCGAAGCTTCAGTCAGCATTAAGGGTAAGCTTATAAGCAAAATCAATCATGGAATGCTTGTTCTTCTGGGCATAGAGAAGGGAGATACTGAAGAACAAGCTGACTGGATGGCTAAGAAGTGTTGTGAATTGAGAATATTTGAGGATAATGAAGGCAAGATGAATCTTGATATAGATGAAGCAGAAGGAGAAATTCTTGTTGTTTCTCAATTTACGCTCTGCGCTGAAATAAAGAAAGGAAGAAGACCATCCTGGAGTAAAGCTGAAGAACCAGAGAGAGGTGAACAGCTAGTAGATTATTTTATTGACAAACTGAAAAATAGTAACAAGAAGGTGAAGACTGGTGTTTTTGGAGCCTACATGAATGTACATCTTGTTAATGATGGTCCTGTAACAATAATACTTGATAAGAAACCTGATATTAAAGAATAATAAATCGCAAGTTCTACAAAGCTAATCTATTGAATGACTCGTCTTATGGAAAACAAGCTGATAAGATATATAATTGCTGAAATTACTATTACAGCATTGAATCCAAGAGACATTGCAATAATCAAGCAAACACCGCTCCCAAGAACTGAAGCATAAGCATTCAATAGCCATGCATGAGGAAGGAGACTTTCGCTTATTTTGCTTATCCTGCTTATTCCTGATGGAAATGGAATACCCATACAGAAACCCAATGGAAGAAGTATGGCAACAGAAATCAATATCCTTACCCACAAGGGAGAATAAAGGAAGTAGCTAAAAACACTACTCAGGAAAAAAACCAGAAGCATGCAAAGCAGTACTATAGATAATATTGCTATTGATATTTTCCTTGATAAATCCCATCTTATTTTATCCGAAAAATAACTTCCCAATCCTGATGAAGAAAGCAGCACTGCAATTATTACACTTAATGCATAAACTGGATGCCCTAGAAACAATATAAATCGTTGTATAAGAACAGTTTCTATCAAAATATAGCTTAATCCAAGGCCAGCGAAATATAGCTGGAATGGTATGCTTAAATTCAGCCTTTTCATGAAGAAGGGAATCAAGAGAAAAACCCCACCTATCAATAATACACTTATTATAGTAATCATCAAGAGCATCTGCCCTGAAGCTTTCTTGAAGAAAATATGCTTCTCTTTCAGGAGATTACTCCATTTCTCATGTTCGAAAAAGAAGGGATTATTATCAGTGCAGAGAGTAATATTAAAAGGATAGTTTTTTATGAATTCCTCTTTGTTTTCTGCTTCAAAGAAGTCATAAAAAGCATTAATATTATATTTGGAAGACTTGAATACGCTATTCATGGGATTATCCAAAACCTCTTTTAAATTGTGTTCGCTTGAACTTTCCATTAAAGGCTTTCTGTATTTTGCTGCATGAGGTAAATATATTGGAGTGAATCTTTTCTCGAAGCAAGACAAGGCTATCTGAAAAGAATCCTCTTCAGTAAAAGGCTTTTTCCTTATTACTATAACTGAAAAAATTCCTGATGCAATTATAACAATATTGTTTTCTGGTTTCTCTATTCCCCTACTCTTCATTGCTTCATAGGCAATGACACAAATCCTCAATGTATGTCTTGGAGGCTGAAAAAGCCATCTTGTCATTGTAAGAATACCATCAGGTTCAAGATGATCCAGATATAGCTGAAAAGCTTCCTTTGTATATATATAGTTCTCTGACAACGCAAAAGCACCTGCCTGACTTGCCGTATAAGTATCAACTCCACTTAACTGCAGAAGATCATACTTCTTGTTGCCCTGCATTTGAAGAAAGTGTCTTCCTTCTGCAACAAAGACTTTTACTCTGGGATGGTGATAAATATATCCACTATATTCCCTGAAATCATCCTTTACAGCTTCTATAATCAAAGGATTAATATCTACTGCAGTAATATCTTTCACTTCATAATTCAAGGCAGCAAGGACATCCACTCCCCCACCAACTCCTATTATCAAGGCATTTTCGGGCCTTATCATTGTATAAACAAAACTTGCAGGCAGGTAATCAAATATCTCATGCTTGTAACACTCTATCTCGTTAAAGGATGGTTGTTTATCTTCTCGCTGCACCTTGAATATACTGGTAGCTGCCCAGGAATCAATAACAACACCCAGCTGTTCAGGTTTAGGTCCATTGTATTTTTTTGAAATTGCCCAAAGTCCGAAGTGCATGGGGTTCTTGAAGACATCAACACAATTCAATGAATTCCAGCGCCTTAAAATAATCTCGCTTTTCGATATTTTGGGATAAAACTTATAATTATCTATCCAGAATAGCCTATTCTGATTGAGAAATGCTATTACAGAAAACAATAGTATAAAAACGCTTATTAATACATACTTCTTTTTGAGATTTATTGACTGAATAAATGATGCTATTAGGGCAATTATTCCGGAGATTATTACACCTGAAGGACCACCTCCAAGATAATCAAGAATCCATATTATTAACCAGCATCCTATTCCTGAACCAAGTAAATTGGCAAAATAGAATAAGTTAATATTAGTTTGATTTCTATCAAGAATAAATGAAATTGTAAATCCTGCAAAAATAAATGGAATCAGTGTTATCAAGATGAATGCAATGAAAGTGAAATGAACCGATGAAAAATCGTCTATTAATTCAGTGCTCAAAGGTATCCTGGTTAATACTGGAATAAGAAATAATACAGAGATTCCGAAAAAGCAGTTCGAAAGCCATAATATAAGATTCTCTTTGTCCAGAAGTTTTTCTCTGAAAAGATATAATATCAGTCCTCCACCAGTGAATCCAAGTAATGCAAGGCTGATGACAAGGAAAGCAAAGTGATACCAGAATAGAACTGAAAATACTCTTGTTAATGCAACCTGCAATCCAAGAAGAGACAGGCTAACAAGAAAGATATTAATAAGTGAAATATATTTTCTATTTGCTTGCATGGCCTTCTATTTGATTGGTTATTACTGCCGTTACTTTCCCTTTTTCCTTGAGTGTCTTTTTTTCAGCTGTTTCTTTTCTTTTCAAGACAGAGAATATTCTCTTTAAATACCTTACAGGAACCTGATATGACTTTATACCGTATCTTTTTTTCATATAATCAAAGCATGGAAAAAAATGATATAATGAAAATAGCAATAAATCCTTTCTGTTATTCAGCATATATTTGTAGCTTCTGTGCCTTACATCTGTCATGTTAGTAGTTACATTATTAAGTAGTATCTTCTGTATGAAGTCAAGAAAACTGCTATCAATCTTAATTTCCAAGTTCTTCAACATTTCTTCATCAATTCTAGTTTTGAAATATTTCTTAGAAAAAAACAAAGCAATATAAACCAACTTTGCGAATTTATATTTGTTTGCAGTTTTTACAAGATTTTCGAAAGAGAAAGATTTATTCATCTCTATACTCAGGTGAATATCTCTCAACCATATAAGTCTCAATTGATTATGATCAAGCAGCATATGATTGATTATATATATGATGCTTTCTGTTTCTCCAGGAAGTGTATATTCAGAACCTTGATTATTGATTTTCACAAGATTAGGTTTCCATGTATTGAAATCCCATTTTGTGAGTTTCCTGAAAGCATTCATTGTAAGCGGATCCCGGATAATCTCCACTTCTGCATTTTTATACTGTAAAGGTAAATTTGAACCATACTTCTTTATAAATTCTTGTGGATACTGATCTATATAGTGTTTGTCAATGACATATCCATTTGATTTCAATACATCGATTGCATTTAACCAATTCTCTGGGGCAATAAGCAAATCAATATCTGCAAGAGGTCTTTCATCTATTTTCGCAATACCTTTCAATAACAAATCCATACCTTTCAGGAAGACAGGAGTAAGTCCATTTCTCAAAAACAGTGAATTAACAGTCTTTGAAAGACTTATCAATAAAAGATTGCTTTCCAAAGATCTTTTTGCCTGCAACTGAAAAAGCCTGGGGCAATAGTGATCTTCAGGAAGTGCATCCTTTACTAATTTATAAAGCAGAATATGAACATTGTGTTGCTGAGCTAGCTGGCATATTTCGAACCAGTTCTTCACTTCATATACATCAATATCTTCATTCAGCAAGTTAAGGAGTTCATTCATTGACATTGTTCCATTCATTCAGTTTCTATCATTTTCTGCAATCCATTTTTTCAAGCATTTCAACTTTCTAGTACATGTCTCCTAAAAATCTTTTTATTGTGAATAATAAACAAGCTCGAACCTTGATAAAATATAAAACAGCTATTATATTATAATACAAACCCTTACTTCATTTGCTATTATCAATAATAATTGACAGGTAATAAAAAGTCTTGACACTGTTAACCCTAAAATATCAAGGCTGTTAAAAAATAATCTTGAGGGATAACCATGAAACTAGTTGAAAGAAAGATTTCTCCTTGCAGATTGGCTTGCCCAATTGGAACCAATGTGCAAGGCTATATCGGTTTGATTTCAATCGGGAAATACAAGGAAGCTCTCGAAATAGCTAGAGAGAATAATCCTTTCCCTGCAACTTGTGGGAGGCTTTGCAGCAGGCCTTGTGAAGCAGAATGCAGGAGAGCCAAATATGATGAACCGCTGATGATTGCAGACTTGAAGAGGTTTATATCAGATATTATTTTGGAAGAAGAAATAGGTGATAATTCAACACCAATAATATATGATGAGAAAATTGCAATTGTAGGTGCTGGTCCAGCAGGGCTTACGGCTGCATGGATTTTAAGAAAAGCAGGTTTCAATGTTACATTATTAGATCAGCATGAAAAAGCTGGTGGAACATTAATGTATCTGCTGCCATCCTTCCTGCTTCCTAAAAATGTTCTTGAAAAGGAGATAAACAGGATACTTTCTTATGGAATTGAATTCAAGGGAAATCTCCAGCTTGGATCAAATATTTCAATAGATGAATTGAGGAAGGATGGTTATGCCTCAATAATTCTTGCTTTGGGAAGTGCACATGATTTTTCATTCCCTTCAAAATGGCAATTAATGGAGGATGTTTACTGGGGACCATACTTCTTTCTGGAAAAAATAATGAAAGAACCTGAGAAATTATCCGGAATGAGAGTACTCTTTATAGGAACAGGATCACTAACCTTGACACTTGCAAGGATTGCCTTAAGGGGAAGAGCTAGAGAAGTACAGCTATGGTCAAGTTTTGATAAGGAAAAACTTTCATTCAGGGAAAGGGATCTGGAAGAAGCTCAGCATGAAGGTCTTCTGGTTAAATATGGAATGAATCTTGGAAATATTGAGCATTCAGCAGGTGGTGCAAAAGTATTTTATAGGAAGGCTATTTCATTTGAATCTGATGATAATAACAGGGACATAGGAAAATGGAGCAAAGAAATATTAACAGATTTATTTGATTTTGTTATAGACACCAGATTCATAGGTCCTGCAGGACGTCAGGCAAGACTATTGAATCTACCTACTTATGGAATAATGCTTTTCCCTAAGGCAGATCCAGCAACATTAAAATCTCCGATTAATGACATATATATGGCCGGCGATTTTGTATCAGGTCCTAAAACAATTATTGAGGCAATTGCTTCCGGACACAAAGTGGCAAGAACAGTTATAAGTGATTTACAAAAGCAGCAGCCAAAATCAACTACTTATTCCCCCACATGGGAATTACCAATTAATAATCCTAAAACTGCATACAGACCTCATTTAGAAAGCCTTGTTATAGACTGTGAACAAAATCCCGAAGGAGAGACAATAGCTCCTTTAACTGAATCACAGGCTGTTCATGAAGCAAGGAGATGCTTGAGATGCGGTCCCTGCAGCGAATGTCCAGTATGCTTTGATGATTGCCATTATAAAATATTCATAGATATAAATGATAAGAAGAAAGTCAGGACTATTCCAGAATTTGTTAATCATACAGTCACAATGCTGATTCCAGCTATCCCGATTGTAAGCAAGGAACTATGCAATGGATGCGGTCTATGCATTGAAAAGTGTTCATATAATGCCATTTATCTACTTGATAAAAAACTGGCTGTCATAAAAGAACGACAATGCAAGGGATGTGGCATATGCATTGAAGTATGTCCAGAAAAAGCTTTGATGTTTCAAGGGGACTAAGAAATATTTAAAGATGGGAACCTCAATGGAAAAAAAAAGGCTGCAATCACACCCAATCATTAATATTACACCAAGAAAGGAAGTGAAATTCAAATTCAATGGAGAAGAAATGTCCGCACTGGAAGGAGAAACCATTTCTTCTGCTTTATTTGCTAATGGAATAAAAATATTCGGTCATCACCCAAAGGATGGCAGTCCACAAGGAATTTTTTGCGCTAATGGACAATGCTCCCAATGCCTTGTTTTAGTTAACAATCAACCCTTGAAAGCATGCATGACTTTAGTGAGAAAAGATATGGATGTGAGATCTTGCGAGGAACTACCATCCTTACCTCAAGTTAAGAAAAATCCTGTATTTAAGAAGATAAATGAAATCAAGACTCAGGTACTAATAGTCGGAGCAGGTCCTGCAGGATTGAATGCTGCATTGGAACTTGCCAGGCTGAAAGTCAAAGGTATTATTGTAGATGACAAACCGGAGTTAGGCGGAAAACTGACTCTGCAAACTCATGCCTTTTTCGGAAGCATAAAAGATTGTTTTGCAGGAACAAGAGGCTTCAGGATCGGTGAGAAATTAGCTGAAGAACTAAGGAAGACAGGTAAATTCAAGATATTCTCTAACACTACTGCCATAGGAATTTTCAAGGATGGATATGTTGGTTTGTTGAAAGAGAACAAATATATGCTTGTCAAACCTGACATCCTTCTAATTACTTGTGGAGCAAGAGAGAAGGCAATCTCCTTTCCGGGCTGCGACCTTCCTGGAGTATATGGTGCAGGAGCTTTTCAGACACTTGTCAACAGGGATATGATTAAAGCATCAGATAAGGTGTTCATAGTAGGTGGAGGGAATGTTGGTTTGATTGTTGGCTATCATGCCCTCCAGGCCAATATAGATGTAGTTGGTCTGGTTGAAGCATTACCTGAAATAAGCGGGTATAAAGTTCATAAAGATAAATTGAGGAGACTAGGAGTTCCGATTTGGACAAGGCATACTGTAAGATCTGCAAATGGGAAGGAAAAAATAGAAAGCATTACTATAGCTGAAATTGATGAGAAATTCAAGATGATAGAAGGAACAGAGAAAAGCTTCGAAGTAGATACGATACTTATCTCCATAGGCTTAAATCCAATCAATGAATTATATGAACAGGCAAGGAAATTCGGTATGAATGTATTTTCAGCCGGAGATGCTGAAGAGATAGCAGAAGCTAGTGCCGCAATCTTCTCAGGTAAACTGACAGGAAGAAAAATCGCAAAAGAATTAAGGAAAAATGTAGAAATACCTGAAGAGTGGCATAAACTTGCTGAAATCCTTAAAAGCAAGCCAGGAAAAACAACCATTTCTGATGTCAAGATATTAGAAAAAGAGAATGTCATGCCGGTAATAAGATGCTATCAGGAAATTCCCTGCAATCCTTGCATTGATGCTTGTCCATTCAATTGTATAACTATAAGAAGCGGAAACATAATGGATCTCCCTGTATACGAGGGAAAATGTATTGGTTGTGGAAAATGCGTTGCCATTTGTCCTGGATTGGCAATAAATCTGGTATTTCTTGATTATGATGAAAAGAAAGAAAAATCAATGATTCTTGTTCCATATGAGCTTGATGAAACAATGATAAATATTGATGATATTGTTGATACAATGGATTATGAGGGAAATCCTGTTGGAAAAGGAGTCATAAAGAAGATAAGAAAACATCAATCTATGGAAAAAAGGTTGCTTGTAAGCATTGAAGTTCCTTATGAGGAAAGATTTAAGGCAGCTTCTTTCAGAATCAGGCAAGATTCCCGACAACTGGATAATATAGTGGAACTTGTTGATGATGATATGATAGTATGCAGATGTGAAAGAGTTACAGCAAGAGAAATTAGAGAGGCAATAAGATCTGGTGTTACTGACATGAATGAACTTAAATCTATACTGAGAACAGGTATGGGAGCTTGCGGCGGAAAGACTTGCGAGAGTCTAATAATGCAAATCTTTAAATCTGAAGGTATTGATACATCATTAGTAACTCCTTTTACTAAAAGACCTCTTGTTGCAGAAGTACCCTTGAAGGCATTCGCTGGAGACAAGAAATGAATTTAGATGTAATAGTTATTGGTGCAGGTAGCGTAGGAACACCAACTGCATTGTTTCTTTCAGAAGCAGGTTTGAAAGTTGCAGTTATAGAAAAAAATCCATCAACCGGTCAGGGACAAAACAAAGCTGCAATTGGTGGTGTCAGAGCTACTCACAGTGATCCAGCTAAAATAGGAATTGGTTTGAAAAGTCTTGAGATTTTCAGTACTTGGAAAGAAGTATATGGCGATGATATTGGCTGGAAAGCTGGAGGTTATAGCTATATAGCTTATAGAGAACAGGAAGTATCACTATTGAAAAAACTGCTGAAAATCCAGAAAGAGTTCGGTTTGGAGATAGAGTGGCTTGACAAGAAAGATTTGTTGAGCTATATCCCTTACCTGAATCCAGTAAATCTTCTTGGAGGGACATTATCAATAAAAGACGGGCAAGTTTCTCCCTTGAAAGCCTCAAGTTCATTTGCCAGACAAGCAATAAGAAAAGGAGTCAAGTTCTTTTATAATGAAGAAGTCGTTGAAATACTGCATAATGAGCATAAGATAAATGGAGTGAGAACCAACAAAGGTGATTATTTCTGTGAAACAGTTGTGAACGCTGCAGGGGCAGATGCTTCTATAGTCATGAAATCAATAGGATTAGAAATTCCCATTTTCCCGGAAAGTCATGAAGCTGGAATTTCATGCCCTCTTGCTCATTTTCTTAAACCATTGATTGTTGATTTGAGGGAAGGCCCTGAAGGAAAAACCAGTAATTTCTATTTTGGACAGAATGATGAAGGGGCTATCATTTTTTGTTATACACCCGAACCTTCTATCCAAGGGATTGACAGGGATTGTACATCTGAATTCCTTCCAGTAATAGCAAGAAGACTGATTGATGTTATTCCTTCACTTGCATACATGCCAGTAAGAAGAGTCTGGAGAGGATTATATCCAATGACCCCAGATGGTATACCAATAGCAGGAAGAGAAGGCAACTGGGAAGGTCTTTATATTCTGGCAGGAATGTGTGGACAAGGTTTCATGCTGGGTCCCGGTTTTGGAAAAGAGATAACAGCTCAGATAACAAACGGAAAACCAGTTCTTGAACCAGAAATTAGCAAAGCATTCAGTATAAACAGGGATTTTTCAAGCCAGGTAGAAGCTTTGAAATGAAAATAGATTTGTTAAAACCTGATTTATTTTTCAGAGAAATTCTTAATTTAAGGGCAAAGCAGTACAAACTTAAGGACATAAATCCTGATAAAATAAGGAAATTCAGACCCATTCATGTTATTTACTGCATTGCAGGGTTTTCTTTTCTTCTATTTATTCTGTTTCTGATAATCCCTATTCCGGATATCAAATCAGAAGAGAACGTGAGTATTGATGATAAAGAAGATATACTATCACCAGAAGTAAAGGTTATTGAAATAGAGATGGCAAAAGCCGAAGGACTTGATATAATAAGCAAACACATAGAAAAAGGTGAATTTGAGGAAGCCTACAAGGAAATCAGGGAATTCATCAGGATTTTTCCAGATGATACAAAATGCATTGAATATAAGAAGATGGTTCTGAAAAAGCTTATAAAGAATGTTGACAAGATACTTAGAACAGCAAAGAATAAACAGGATTATGGAAGAGCATATAATAGATATCTTGAATTATATGCATTAACAAAAGATCCTCTCGCACTAAATGGAATGACTTCAGTAATAAATCTTATTGCAAAGAGGGCACAAGGATATCTGGCAGCACAAAAATATCAGGATGCTTTTGAATGGGCAACATATGCCAAACATAAGGAACCTAACAATAAAGCTGTTAACGAAATCTTGAAGCAGCTTAATAAAAGCATGGCAGATCTACAGATATTCAAATCAAACCCTTCAAAATTCTATGAACTTGAGCATGAAGTAATACAGCTTGCAAATCAGGTAAAATCAATGCAGTCACTGCAACAAACAAATACTCCTGAATATGTTCAGATCCTTCAGAAATATATCCAAAGAAAAGCTCTGCTAGACAGAGCCAGGAAATTTATAAGTTATAGAGGAAATTAATCCTTGCTCTTTTTCCTTTTAGGTGGATAAGAAATCAGCTCTCCTTTTGAGCCTAATGGATGTGATTTTTTATATACTTCCTTTAAATATGTTGCAGTTACATGAGTATAATTCTGGGTAGTACTTAAGGATGAATGCCCGAGAAGTTCTTGAATTACCTTCAAGTCTGCTCCTCTTTCCAGAAGATGAGTGGCGAAACTATGTCTTATTGAATGAGTACTTAAATCATCTGATAATCCAGCTTTCATTAAAAGGCTCTTTATGATAAGTCCTAATCCTCTTGTTGTAAGCCTCTTTCCCCTTCTATTTATTACAAGTGGTTCACTATCACCAGCATATCCAAATTTTTCCCTAATTATTTTCCTGAAAGGCAAATAATCTTCAAGTGCTTGCATTGCAAATTTACCTATTGGAACCATTCTTTGTTTGTTTCCCTTACCATGTCTTACTTTAAGAAAAGCTTGTTTAAAATCTATGTCAGACACATCAAGGGAAACAAACTCAGTAGCTCTTAGACCGGTTGCATAAAGTAATTCGAGTATGAATTTATTCCTTACAAATAAGTAGTTTTCCTCCTCAATTTCGTTCAATTTTCCCATTTTTTCCTGAGAAATGAAACCTGGAAGTTTTTTCTTGAATTTAATAGATGTTATTGCATCGCATGGATTTACAAGGATCGTTTTCTTGCTGAAAAGATATTTAAAAAAACCCTTTAATGAACTTGATGTTCTAGATATACTTCTTGGAGTAATTCCATCCAGAGCTCTTTTCCTTAGGAAATTCATTACATGCTTTTTTTTTATAGAACCTATTTTAATTATTCCCAGATTATCTTCATAAATAAGGAATTTATATATATCTTTTTTATAAGCCATTTCTGTGTTGCTTGATTTACCACATTCTTTTCTTAGATAATCCAGGTAATCCTTCAATTCTAATTCACCTAAAATCATAGTGTTATCCCTGAATGCTTCCACCTTGAAGATCATTTATTGCTTTTATAGCCATCAATTTCGTTTTGCGATGGGTAGACATTGTTAAAGGTTGTATTGAAGGAATTGCCTGTATGCCAGATAATTCAACAAGGGAGTGAATTGCTGCAAGTCTTACATCCAGATTATTATCAGCAAGACATTTAGTTAATGGAGGTATGGCTTTGATGTCTCTCGATTTACCTAGTGCTTGAACTATCTTTAACCTTACTTCCCATCTCTTGTCTGTGATTGCAGAAATAAGTATGGATAAAGTCCAGTCTTCTTCAATTTCACCCAAAAGTGTTGCAGAATCAAGCCTCAAGACCAGATCTGCTGAGAATAAACCCTCTGAGAGAACTTCTGATGCAGCTAATTCTCCAAGTTTGCATAAAGCACCAGCTATCTGTATTTTTGTTCTCCTGTCTTTTTCAGATAAAACACTCAACAGAGGTGGTCTGGCTCTTGGATTTCTTATCTGACCTAAACTCCATGCTGCTGCTTGCCTTACCTGAAACCTGCTATCCCCTAGAAGTAGAATAAGAGGATCTATAGCAGAAGAAGTCTTTAATTTCCCTAATGCTAATGCTGCTGCAGAACGGACTCTCCTGTTCTCATCTCCAAGTGATTCTATTAAGTATTCTGATGCTTCTTTCTCACCCAGTTCTCCCAGTGCGTTCGCTGCAGCTCTTCTTAACTCCCAGATAGGATCAAGTAATAATCGAGCTAATGGTTTAAGAGCATCCTTGTATTTCATTCTGCCTAGAATCCTGGTCGCATGTATCTTCAGCTTGTTGACATAAAGTGCAGAGAGGGATTCTACAAGAGGATCAATTGATTTTATACTGTCTATCTGACAAATTGCTTCTTCTATAAGCTGTTCAAAAAGCAATTCAGGAATCTCTCCTATCAATGATTTCATCTTGTAGGCATCTTTTACCAGTTTTAACCATTCTTCAGCTTGCTCTATATAGAGATAAGACCTGTATCTTCTTCTTTCCCTGAATGCAATTGTTGCAACTGAGATGCCTTTAAGAGCTTCAATTAAAGGTACTATTCCCTTTTCCTGAGCTGAAGCTCCTAAAACCTGTGCAGCAACTTCTCTTGTTGCATTATTTTCAAGGCTTTCTATTACTGTTGTCAATCCTATTGTATCACCAAGAAGGAGAAGTCCGCATGAAACTGCGAATCTAACTCTTTCATCTGTTTCATTTTCCAGTACAATGTTAAGAGGATCTATAACTTCCTTATTACCTAGTATACCCAAAGCATATGCTGTTGAAGCTCTCACCCTTGGTTCATCATCATTCAACAAGGGCAGCATTGCGTAAATCGATTCCTGTTCTCCTATTTCTCCCAATGATAGACTGGCAAAACATCTTACTGTCCAATGCTCGTCATAAAGGGAATCCTTCAAAGGATCAATTGCACGGAAATCTCCCAAATCACCTAATAATGCAGCTGCTCTTTTTCTCACTTCCCAGTGAGGAGATTTGAGTAAGTCTATGCAAGGTTCTACTACCTTTTCTCCCATTCTTGTCAAAGCCCAGTGTATCTCGAAATAAATCCTTTCTGCATTTATTAATTCTTTCAGGAGAGCTGGAATACTTAATGGATCACCCAGCTCACCAATAGCTCTTATTACAGATCTCTTGACATTTTCATCTTCATCATTTATAGCTTCTATCAAGGCATTAAGAGCTCTTGGATCAGTTAGTTCACCAAGCATTGATGCCATGTTTTCTTTCACAACAGGCTCAGGATTTTTCAATGCCCTTATAAGGGGTATAACTGCCCTGTCCCCAAACTGCTTAATAATAACTGTTGATGATTTCCTGATATTTTCCTCAGGACGGGATAAGCTCTTTATAAGATATGGTATTGCAGGAGCACCAAGGCTTTTTATGGCTTCTGCTGCACAATCTCTTATATCATCGTTCTTTTCAGCTAGTGTATCAATAAGAATACCAACAGCTTCTGGTCCCATTCTAACGAGAGTCCTTGCTGCAGAATTCCTGATTTCCTCATCATCATCAAGCAGGGCTATTTTCAGTGCATTAAAAGATGCTCTTCCAAGGGATTGTACTGTTTCGAAATCTCTGATGGCTACATAATACTTTGCTTTAGTATCAATATCGGATGGTAACTTATGATGTTTCAATGATCTTGCTGCAGCATATCTTACTTCTCCAACAGGATCAGATAGCGTTTCTACAAGAGCATCAACAGAACCTTTTTCCTTTATATAAGCTAATGATTCCGCTGCCTTCCTTCTAATGAACTTGTCATCACTCTTCAGCAATTCCAGAGTCTTAGTTAATCTGTCAATTCCGAATATTCTTAAGAATTTCTCTACAGGATTATTATCCATATATATCATTCATCTGATAATTAATCATCAAAAATTCCAGAACCCTCATCTTTTGGTTAAGTATATTTCTTTTTTTCTTCTTCTTGTAATGCTACTATCTCCTTGGAATTCAATAAATTAGCAAACTCATTATCGTTTTCAGACTTTATCTTGAAAAGCCAACCTTCTCCATAAGGATCCTTGTTAACAGTATTAGGTTTGTCTTCAAGAATACTGTTTATTTCAAGAATTCTTCCAGAGAGAGGAGTGATTATCTTGCCAATCCATTTCCCTGTTTCCACAACTCCCACAGATGTATCGCCTTTATAAAATTCCCCTTCCTCGGGAAGCTCAATATAATCAAACTTACCTGCTAATTTCTGGAAGAAGTCAGTGACTCCTATTATTGCAATATCCGAATCCCTCTTTACCCAGAAATGCTTCTTGTGATAAAGCAAATCATCTCTTACAATAAATTCACTCATCAATGATCATTCAACCTTGAGAATTGTAATAGCTTTCTTGTTATTTCCCTGATTCATGACAAGGAAATATGATCCATTTCTCAGTTCCTCAATGTTCATTCCAATATTATGATTGCCTTTATCAAGGAATTTTGCCAGAAGAGTTTTTCTGCATTTCCCTTGAAGGTCATAAATCTTCAATGTTGTATTACCACTTTCAGATAGTGAAAAACTAACATTTGCATTTCTTGATACAGGATTTGGTGAGCAATTAATATTCATTTTCAATGGAATGCTCTCTGAATATTTGTTTTCAGAAATACCACTCTTATCAAGGTAAAGGTAAATTCTTCCTGTTTGTGTTACATCATTTGCTCCTACTGCCCATCCACTTGACTTGTTAGGAAAATGACAGGCCATTGCTGGGCCAACTGGGGCAAAAGAATCTTTTATCCAGTTGGTTCCCCCATCTATAGTATGCATTATATAACATATTGCGACACCGCTAGAAGCTCCTCCTACTGCCCATCCGCATTGATTATCAACGAAATGAACATCTGAGAGGAAATAAGTTCTTCCGCCATCAGGTATGGTTTGTTCCAGCCAGCTTGAGCCTCCGTTATTTGTATGAAGAATTCTGCTTCCAGCTCCACCGTATCCGTCACAGGCAACCCAGCCTTCTTGCTGGTTTACCATGCTTATTCCAAAGCCATAAAAATGTCCTATATCATCATACTGAACTGTCCAGTGATTACCACCATCACTTGTGAATAATATGCTGCACCTGTATTGGTTGGCAGTTTTTGCATATTTCTTCATTGGATTCTTATATAGTCTGTATTGATTCGCCATGTTCTGTACATCATCTGGCCAGTCACCCATAACGACAAATCCTGTACTTGTGTTGAAAAAATGTAAATCCTGGCAGTAATTGTCATGGTTAAGGGTTTTCCTTGTCCAGTTATTACCCAGATTTGTTGATATCCAAAGCTCAGGAGTGGAATTCTGTCCAACATTAGCTACTGCCAGGTAAGTAGTTGGAGCAATGAATTGAACAGCTTTTACCTCAGTAGTGAGTGTTTGCGTAGGATCTTTTTTGGTCCAGCTACTACCACCGTTTGTTGTGAGAGCTATTTGAGACCAACCCATAATGCTTAATCCAAGACCTCCTACAATCCCCCATTTACTGGTTGGATCAAAAGCTATATCCATCCATAACATTGAAAAGGCAGCATTTGAGCTATTCCAGTTATTACCACCATTTGTTGTAAAATAAATTGCAGCCAGACTCTGAGAAGTACCAGCAATCCATGCTCTTTGATTATCCAAAGCTTGTATCCCCATCAATGCAAGACCTCTGTCTGACTGCTGAGTCCATACTCCATATGCCTGAAGAAAAGAAAGCGAAATCAGCAAAATAAATAAGTATCGCATAAAATCTCCTTTCAATAGTATTGTTCAATATCAAAAACAAACTTTAGGTTTACAAAAAAAGCCTTAGTTCTTTATTCTGTCAACACAAAATAAAAAAGAAGCTTTTTCATAAAGCAAAAAATGGAGATTTGATGGAAAAGGAAGAAATAATAATAAAAATAAGCAAATTAAAGCAAAATTCTATAATTCTAGCTCATAATTATCAAAACCCAGAAATTCAGGATATTTCAGATTATAATGGGGATTCTCTTCAACTAGCAAGAATAGCTGCAGAACTTAAAACATATAGAATAATATTCTGTGGTGTTCATTTCATGGCAGAAAGTGCTAAGATATTGAGTCCTGAAAAGGAAGTATTGATACCAAGATATGATGCGGGATGTCAATTGGCAGATATGATAACTCTCGAGGAACTCAAGGATTTCAAGAAAGATTATCCTGATGCAGCTGTTGTTACCTACGTAAATTCATCTGCTGAGATAAAAGCAGAAAGTGACATTTGCTGTACATCATCAAATGCAGTTCAAGTAGTCAACTCATTGAAAAACAAACGCATTTTGTTTATTCCAGACAAAAATCTGGGGAATTATGTAAAAAGCAAGATAACTGATAAAGAAATCATTCCCTGGAAAGGATATTGTCCAACACACCAGAAAATAACATTAGCTGATATCCTTGCAGCAAGAAGAAAATACCCAGATGCGAAAGTAATGGTCCATCCAGAATGCACCATGGAAGTGATTAATGAAGCTGATTTCGTTTTGAGTACTGGAGGAATGCTTAAACTGGCTAAAGGCAGCGAGCACAAGGAATTCATTATAGGAACTGAAAAAGGTATGACTTACAGGTTAAGTAAAGACAATCCTGGCAAACTCTTCCATGATTTATCACCTAAACCTGTATGCAGGGAAATGAAGAAAATCAAGCTTGTTGATGTTCTTAATGCTTTTGAAAAAAACCAGTACAGGATTGAGGTTGATGAGGAAATCTCAAGAAAGGCAAAAAAAGCTCTGGATGCAATGCTTGATATAAAACAGGATAAGAATTAATATATGAAAATAGCGAGAATTTTTGACAGATACGTCTTAAAGGAATTTATCAGAGTAATGACTTCAAGTGTTCTTGGATTCACTGCTCTATTCCTTGTTGTAGATGTTTTCGAGAAGATAAGCTATTTTGTTGACAGGAAGGTTCCAACTTCAATCATGGGGCTTTATTACCTGTACAAGATACCATGGATTGTTGATCATATTTTGCCTGTAGCATTGCTGATGACTTGCCTTTTTACTATAGGTGATATGGTAAAGAAAAATGAAGTAATGATTATGCAGGCTTCAGGTATAAGTATATACAGAATATTTCTACCCATTTTCATATTTGGCTTTTTAATGAGTGTCTTTTCTCTAGGCCTTGGCCAAAGCATAGTTCCTGCTTCAGACAGGGCAAGAAGAGATCTTGATGAGTATAAAATAAAAAAAACCAACCCAATAAATAAAATGCAAAGACATAATGTTTTCTATAAAGGAACAAAAGGCAGGATTTACAGCATTAAATTCCTTGATGTCCAGAGAAAGAGACTTGCAAACATAAATATAGAAGAATATGATGATAAAGGTCATATCCTGAGAAGAATAAATGCAGATTCAATGTTCTGGATGGAAAAATACTGGAAACTGACAAGGGTTTATATCAGATATTTCAAGGATGACAATGTAGAAAAAGTAGAACAGAAAAATGAAATGATCCTTGACAATCTGGAAGAGACATGGGAGGACTTTGCTAGAGAAGAAAGAGATCCAGACGAAATGACATATTTTGAATTAAAAGACTATATAAAAAGACTGAAGCGTGGTGGGGAAAATGCGACAAGATATATAGTTGATCTGTACTTGAAAGTCACTTCTCCTTTTGCCAATCTTATAATAGTGATACTAGGAGCCCCACTAGCAACACTAGGAGGTGCTAAGGGAAATAAGGCTTTATCATTTGGCTTGGGTTTTATAATAAGCTTTATCTATTTCTTAGTTAATGCTGCAGCACAGGTTCTTGGACAGAATGGCAATCTGCCACCAGTTCTGGCAGCAAATACAGCTAATGGACTATTCCTTATCATAGGGTTTATCATCTTGTTTATGGCACGAAAAATGGCTTGATATGAATATCCAACATAGAATAAAATCAATAATAGCAGCGGATCAGACAAATTCGAAAGAGGCATATAATTATCATGTTGGAGACTATCTTTCATTTTTCATATTGAGTGAGGGATTTGGCGAAAGAAATCTTGCAAGAAAAGCAAGCAGGGAAATAATAAGCGTAATTTCATCAATATTCTTGAAACTCGTGAATGAAGGTTATGATATTACAGAGAATAACATTATAGAAGCAATCAGGTTAGCCAACAAATCCCTCATAACAAGTCAGATTGAGCATCAGGTAGTTTTCTGGTCAGCAGTAGTAACACTTCTTTTAATAAGAGAGGATATAGCACATATAGCAAACGTGGGAAATGCCAGGATTTATATATACAGACAGCAGCACCTTCAACAGATAACAGAGGATCATAATCTGTCTAACCAGTTCAATACTCATAAAGATAAAGTAAGAAAATCGACCTATCTCAGAATGCTGACAAGAGAATTGGGAAAAACACAGAACGTAAGCGTCGATTTATATACAATCAAGCTCAAGGATGGAGATAGCTTCATAATGATAACTGATGGTATGATAGAAGCAATTTCCGACCGAGAATATACTGATCTTTTCAGATTAGGGAATCTCGATACGATGGCTAAAACAATAGAAGAGAGATTCTTGCGTTCCAAAATAGAAGATGATGGATCATTTATATTGTTAAAATATATAGCCAGTACAGGGAAACCTAAGCAAAAACCACCTACAACTGACAGGGTATTCCCTCTCATAGCTCCATCCATTGCCAAAAAAGAAAAAAAGCCTCCTTCAGGACAGATATTGATAGAGAAGCATACTACATCAAGGCAAACTACTGCATCAGAAAAAAAGGAAAGAATCGTACCATTACCTTCACTTACAAAACCTATTTCAGAGAGAATTGATATAATAAAGGGAATCCCTGATAGGCAAGCATCTGTTGATATTAAACCTTCACCTGGATGGAGGGACAGGCTTCCTCCCCTGGATGATAATGAATTAACTGCATCCATAATGGATGAAGAGTATGAAGATAAAGATGAATTAGATGATTTAGAGACTGATAAAGAGCAAGAAACAGAATTCACTGAAAATCCTGAAATCTCTTCAGAAGAAGATACAGGAAATGAAGAGGATATTGAAGATACTTACTCCAAAGAAAATGAGCAGAAAGAGCTTACAGAAGAGGAATTTGAAGATGAAACCATGAATAAGAAGCAGGATATTTCTACTGAGAATGCACTCGAATACAGGGATATTGAAGATAATTATGAAGATGAAGAAGAGATTGAAACAGGATTTCAGGAAGAAACTGAAAAGAAAGTTAAAAACAGGATATCCAGAGAGGATCTTGATGAATGGTTTGGAGAGTTAGAAGAGAAAAGCAATATTGAGAGTGAAATTAACAAAATTGAGAATAATATAATCCCTGCTGATGAAAAAGCAAGGAAGGATGTCACAATAAGGCGAAAACCTGTTACGAAACAGACTAATGCAAACATAGAGAAAACATCAAGATCAGTTCAGTCTTACAAGGTGAAAGTAATTTTTCCTTCAAAGCCGCCAGATAGGCTTTTTGACAAGATAAAAAGGAGATTGAGAGGTTTAAGGGCTTATTACAAAAGAAGAGGAAGACATAAATAGGAGTTGATATGTACATTTTGGGAATCAGTGGATATGTTTTACATTCATCTGCAGCTTTGATAAAGGATGGCGTCCTTCTAGCCAATGTTCAGGAAGAGCGTTATACAAGAAAAAAACATGATGCAAGTTTTCCTGTAAACTCAATTCAGTACTGCCTTGATTATGCAGGAATAACAATCGATGACATTGATTATATAGGCTTTCATATGAAACCGTGGCTTCATTTCAATAAAAGATTATGGCAGATTGTGAAAAACTTACCTAAAAGTCTTGCTTTCTGGGGTACTCATCAGTCAGCATGGAGTGGAATGAGAAATTGCGAAAACGATTTAAAAAGGGCATTCAGGATAAGAAAACCGCATTACAAATTCTCATTTATTGAGCACCATATGGCTCATGCAGCTAGCTGCTTTTATGTTTCTCCATTTTCATCTGCTGCAATTCTTACATTAGACGGTTGCGGAGAAATGGCAACAACATTACTTGCATCTGCAAAGGACAGAAAAATAACAAAACTAGATGAAATATTCTATCCTCACTCTCTTGGATATCTGTGGGGATCTTTTACTCACTATCTCGGATTCATACCAGATAATGATGAATACAAAGTCATGGGACTATCTGCTTATGGAAAACCTGAATATTATGATGAACTTTCTAAAATAGTTCACCTGAAACCAGATGCATCTTTTGAAATAGACATGAGCTATTTCAATTACCAGAAAGGGATTAAGAATCCCTGGGTTTCAGAAAAATTTATTGAGAAATTCGGACCAATAAGGAAAAAAGACGAGGAAGTTACTGATAAACATGCCAATTTAGCAAAAAGCCTTCAGGTTTTAACAGAAGATATCGCTATAGCAATGGCAAGGAAGCTAAAGGATAAGACTGGTGAGAGATATTTATGTCTCTCAGGCGGAACAGCACAGAATAGTGTTATGAACGGCAGACTTCTTCATGAAGGCCTTTATGATGATGTATATGTTCAACCTGCATCTTATGATGGCGGAATTTCAATTGGAGTAGCTTATTATTTATATCATCAAATTCTGAATCAACCCAAAATGGGATTTATTCAAAGACATGCTTACCTGGGAGACGAGTTCAGCAAAGAAGATATACTCAAGGCTATTGAAACATCAAATCTTCTCTACGAAGAATATGCAGACGAGACGATTACAAAAAAAGTTGCCAAGCTGCTTGACAAGGGAAAAATCGTAGCATGGTTTCAAGGAAGAATGGAAACAGGTCCACGTGCTCTTGGTAACAGAAGCATACTTGCAGATGCCAGAAGAGAAGAAATGAAAGATGTTGTAAATAAAAAGGTCAAAAAAAGGGAAAGTTTCAGACCTTTTGCTCCATCAGTTTTGCATGAATTCGGTTCAGAATATTTCGAGAATTATACATATAATCCTTTCATGACAATGGTATTTCCTGTAAAGGAAGACAAAAAGAAGGAAATTCCAGCGGTAACACATGTTGATGGAACAGCCAGATTGCAGAGTGTTGACAGGGAAACCAATCCCCGCTACTGGGACTTAATAAACCATTTCAGGCAAATAACAGGATGTCCGGTAATTCTGAATACCAGTTTCAATGTAATGGGAGAACCGATAATAAGAACACCATCCGAAGCAATAAACTGCTTCTGCAATGTAGATATAGATTATCTAGTGCTGGGAAATTTCCTCTTATTCAAGAAACAAGATGAATGATTTCAGTAATCTGCCTCCCAAAGGAAGCAGTATTTGTGTAGCCTTGAGTGGAGGAGTTGATTCAGCAGTTTCAGCAGCTATTTTGAAAGAAATGGAGTATGAGATTGTCTCTGCCACATTAATTCTTTGCAAAAATGCTGAAAACAATTATGCATATACTTCAAAGCATTCAAGAGATGATGTCTTGAAGATAAGTAACAGACTTGGCATAAAACATTTTTTTATAGATGCTTCTGATTTATTCAAGGAAATCGTACTGTCCGATTTTAATAACGAATATGAAAAAGGTAGAACACCTAATCCTTGCGTAAGATGCAATGCTCTTTTAAAGTGGGATATTATAATGAAAAAAATGAGGGAAATCGGGATACATTATCTGGCAACAGGTCATTATGCAGGCATCTCAAAAATTGGACAGAATTACTTCATTTCAAAGGCGTGTAATGAAACTGCCATAGATCAGTCATATATGCTATGGATGTTGGACAGGAAATATCTGCCTTACACGATATTACCACTTAACTCATTTACCAAGCAGCAAGTAAGAGAAAAAGCCATAGAATATGAAATCGAAGTTGCTGATAAAAAAGGCAGTCAGGATTTATGCTTTATCTACAAGTATAAGTACTATGCAAAATCCCGATTGAGGGAAGAATCAGGGAATATCAGACTTGCTGATGGAACTATACTGGGAAGACATAAAGGTCTATCCAGATATACAGTTGGACAGAGAAGTGGATTGGGATTAGCTAAAGGAAAACCTTTGTATATAGTATCAATGGATGCTGATAAAAATGAAATTAAAGTTTCCTTTGATGTCAACGATCTGAAATGCAGAAAAATAAAAGCAATCAATGCTAATTGGTTTAATAATGATGATTTCAAGGAATACCACGTCTTAACCAAGATAAGGTATAATTCAAAACCAGTCTCTTCTTTGCTTTCCAGAATAAGTGAGAATGAGTTCACAGTAGAATTCCTGGAACAACCTTATGCAGCAACAAAAGGGCAAAGCGTAGTATGTTATATTGATGAAAGAATCCTTTGCGGAGGTATTATTAATGAGGTTGAATAGAGGTTCCATAATACCTTCATGGTTGAATGATACTCTGATCAGCGAATTCAGGTATTTCCCTCTAACAACAGCTAGAGACATATATAAACTATTATATCAGTCAATTATGGGATCTTCTCATCTTATCACAAAGGACATCTTATTGATAAGAAAAGAGTTCCTTGATGAGTGGACAAATGCAGATATAAGTAGAACTCCAATTCCATTTCAAATAATTTCACCAAGATTTCTGAGATGTCATTTTTGCTCCTGCAAATTCCATGAAATAGAAGCAAAAGAGGTTTTAAACTCATTCATACTCAGCGCATCAATTTCAAATCAAGACTTCGATTT
Source organism: Candidatus Coatesiibacteriota bacterium (assembly GCA_016927185.1). GTDB lineage: Bacteria > JAFGND01 > JAFGND01 > JAFGND01 > JAFGND01 > JAFGND01. The sequence goes on along the minus strand of JAFGND010000055.1, from coordinate 24,056 downwards.
GTTTCGATCCTTATGGAAGAATATGATAGAAGATCATCATTGGGGAATAATCTTGAAAAAGTTTGATGATTTCAGTGAGATAAATACATTATTAGCTCAAAAAACACTTCCCTTGATGCATCATTCACAAATTTATAGGGATACTTATAAACCTGCTTACAGAGTTATCAGCAGAGAAATTGCTGAAAAAGAAATAAAAAACTTCGCAATATTTATCAAGTGATAGCTTTTTCTATTTCAGTAATCAAGTTCTCGAAAGCATTATCTTCAAGAGCTTTCTTCTCCTTGGTTAACCTGAACAAATAAACTACTTCCAATCCAAAAGGTATCTTGCTCATGGTTACCTCGGTACTCGGAAAAATCTCAATCCATTTGGGTAGAAGCTCAGCTCTGTCTTTTGCAAGAAATACTGCTATAATGGAAGAAAGAGGGATTTTCGTCTGATTGGCAAGGAATCTATAAGTACAAATTCCTTTTACCAGAGTGTTCTTTCCTGAAGCTCTTGCTTCTTTCAATGTATCAAGGCAAAATTTAGTCTGGGCAGTTATTTCTTCGAAAAATGCTCCAGCTCTGTAAAAATCATCAAGGTTAAAGTATATCTGCTTTATCTGTTCTTCACTGTAACCTGCAAATTCGGGGGATTTGACAAGCAGCTTAAGGTTGGAAATATCCCTTCTTCTCATTCCTTCATCAAAATCCCTGAATTTTCCGATAGTTTCAGTTAGTTGCTGTTTCAGATGTTCATAAATGTCTTCATGCGAAGAGAAAGCATCTTTCAAAGCTTCCAGATCAAAAATTGTCACTTCAACATTCCCTATTATCCTGGGAGGTACAATTGTCTTGATTTGAACTCCCCTTGAGGCCTGAATAATAGATATCAATTTCGCTGATATTGATTGATTATCTTCTTCTGTATCATTAACTACCATTAACCTGAATTCAAGCAGAAGATCTGTTTCCCTTTTCAAATCTATCAGGACCTGTGGAGTGCTTGATCTCTGATATTCCTTTACAAGAGCAGGAATGATTATCCTCAATTCGTTTTCTATTCCACCTTTTCCATCCATGCTGAAAACATCATAGAGTCTTTTCCTCCTTGATAAGTTCTGTAGCTGATTTATCAATTCCTCCTTTTCAACCTCTGACAGAAGTGATTCATTCTGGTGAACCATTTCAACTTGAATGATAATAATACCTTCAGGAGAAGTAAAATCCTTGTTATATTTTATTATCATGTCTGGTATTGTTTTTCTTATTGAATCAAGACAGGAATCCAGTGAAATCTGACCCGCATAACCAGCAATGGTAATATTTGATAGAGGCTGCTGCTGGGAATCAATATCTTTTATTCTTACCTGGATCTTTCCATGAGTAGCTTTTGTTTTTTCATGAAAACTGAAATTGATGAGTATCTGCTCAGCTATAGTCTCCGGGGATCTCTCCTGAAGATATGCGGTTGACCTACTCATAATGAAAAGTTCTATTTCCTTCGTAATTCTTCTTTTCAAATCCTCATTCCAGCTGCTTATTTCAGTTTGAATTATTCTTATCAAGTCATTAAGCAGAAATAGTTTATAATTACCTGAAGACAGTATTTTCTCCTTGGACTTCATACCTATGGAGATATACTGAAGTATATGTATAATTCTGGGTTTCAATTCCTGGAAATGCCCGTATTCTTGCTTATCAGCGAATCTTAATACTATGATTACATAACCCAGATTCTCATTTTCAAAAGGAATAATCATTCCTCTTACATAATGAATATTAAAACCAAGATGATGTATCAAGCCTGTGCAACTATCAGCCAGCCCAGGCCAGTCTCCAGAAAGAATGCTTATGGAAACGTAATCCTCGTCATTGTACTTGTTTTCTTCGAAATTTAGTAATGTAGAAACAGAACTGCTTTTCTTGTAGTCCAACAGCAAGCTTATAAGGTTAGTTAGCTCTTCATTCCCGGCAAAAAAATTAAGGGCGTTCTTGAAATAACTATAGGCTTGTTCTATTTCTTCAAGGTTTGCTTCCTTGTTCCTGGCAAGAAGCTTCTGATGAATTTCCTTTATTTTAATTTCCATACTGCTCCTTCTTTTTTGCTTGCTTGATATCAATAGTCTTTAGGTAATGGTTATGTTTTATATATAATAAGATGCGTCAAGGAAAGAAATGATTTCAGAAGAAATAAAGAACAGACTTATATCAGAGGCAAAAAAAGTCTCTCAAAATGCCTATTCACCTTATTCCAGTTTTCAGGTAGGTGCTGCAATATTGACAATTGATGGTGAAGTTTTTGCTGGCTGCAATGTAGAAAACTCATCATATGGATTGACTTCATGTGCAGAAAGAAATGCAGTTTTCAGGGCAATTTCTGAAGGGAAAAGAGAATTTACTGCCATTGCAATTTACACGCCAACTGAGAAACTGACATTTCCATGCGGAGCCTGCAGACAAGTCTTGATTGAATTTGCAGAAAACATGATCATGATTTTGGCATCTGATAAAAACGAAGCAATATTTAATCTGAAAGAACTTCTCCCTAATGGTTTCAGTATGGATAAAGAATGAAGATAACTCTTTTAATCTTGATCTTTCTTCCCTTGAAATTACTAGCTGATGATTTCATGTCACCCTATTTTTTACCTGATTCTCTTAAAACAAAACCTAGAACAGCAGTAAAAGTATCTGATGATAAGAAAGAAACCGCTTCAGATGCAAAAAAAGAAGATACAAAGAAAAAAGAGACTAGTAAAGAGGATGAAAAAGAGAAAAAAAAGAAAAAGGAAGATTTCGTTCCTTTAAGGAAACCAACAAGAGCATTGTTTCAAAGTCTTATCCTGCCAGGATGGGGACAATATTATAATGACAAGAAAGTAAAAGCCTGCATTTTCCTGGGAATGGAAGTTTTCCTTATTACTGGCATAATTTATAATGCAATAAGAGCTCATGACAACTACTCTCTCTCTCAGGAAGCAGCCAATAGAAATGATCAAAACAATGCAGATTATTATTATAACAGATATCTTTCTTTCTATAGGAGAAGAGAGGATTTCATCTGGTACAAAGTCGCCTGGGCATTAGTTGCGATGGCTGATGCCTATGTAGATGCATATATGCATGGTTTTGATAGTGATATTGATATAGGAATTTATGACAAACAGCCTCAAAAAAGAGTAAAATTCTTTTTCAACAATAATAATATAGGATTTAGCTTTACATTCTGATGCCATTATCTATATGCCATGTAGTAACCGCATTTCCTCGTTCAAAAGATGATATAATAACCCCATGGTTGATAAAGCTTCTTGAGGAAATGAAGAAAAATGACTTGACTCCTTCTGTCTTCGTTTCTTCATACAAGGGATTGAAGGATGAGGAATACGAAGGCATAAAAGTTAAGAGATTCAGGTATTTTTTTAGAAAATATGAAGACTTGACTCATGATGAGACTACTCCTGACAGGATAAAAAGCAGACCATGGTACTTCATACATCTTTGCTTCTATATGCTTCTTGGATGGATAAATCTACTGATTTTTGTAAAAAAAAGTAAGTTTGACATTGTCCAGATCCACTGGCCACTTCCTCATGCATTATGGGGATTTCTTCTGAAAAAGATATCTCCAGAAGTAAGGATTTTTCACAGATACTATGGAGCTGAAGTCAGATGGTTGAAACATAGTTTCCCTGTTCTTATCCCCGTATTCAGGTATTTGCTGAAAATGGCTGATGGGGCAAGTGCAAACAGCTCTGTAACAGCAGACGCAGTTAAGGAAATTCTGGGAAGGGAAATTAGCTATATCCCTGATGGGATACCATTTGAAATTCCAGACAAACACAATGATTTAGGTTATGAAATACTATTCGTGGGAAGATTAGTCGAGAGAAAAGGGCTTCCTGTTCTTCTGAAAGCAATAAAGATCTTGAAAGAGAAATATAATCTGAAACTCGTTGTAGTCGGTCAGGGAAGCGAAGAAAAGCATCTGAAAAAACTTGCTCTGGATCTTGATATAAATGAAAATGTATCTTTTCTTGGTAATCTGCATCATAAAGGACTTGATGAAAGATATAACAAAGCTTATATGTTCGTTTTACCAGCAGTAATTGACAGCAAGGGGGATACTGAAGGGCTTGGTGTTGTACTGCTTGAGGCAATGGCTTACAAACGTCCAGTTATAGGTAGCAATCTTGGGGGAATAGTGGATATAATTATTGATAACAAGACAGGTTTGCTAGTCAAACCTGATGATCCAGAAGAGCTTGCAAATGCAATTGAGAAACTCTGGACAGACAGGAAACTGGCAGAAAAGTTTGCTGAAAATGGCTTCAAATGGCTGGAAGAAAAGTTTGGCTGGAACTCTATAGTTGAAGGTTATAAGAAACTATATGGAAAGGAATGCAATGAAAAATCTTCTGATTCTTGAACATCCTCTGATTCAGGAACTTCTGACAAAGTTAAGGGACAAGAAAACAAGTCAGATCCCTTTCAGAAAGGGATTGGTGACTTTAGGCAGGATAATGGGATATGAGCTAATAAAAACAATGAGCATAAAGAAAATAAAAGTGGAAACTCCCATAGGTCAAGCTGACGGGGTAGAAATTCCTGACAGGGATAATATAGTGATAGTGCAAATTCTGCGAGCTTCTATGCCTTTTGTGGAAGGTTTGATAAAGGCTTTTCCAGAGGCAAAGATGGGAGTAGTATCAGCAAAGAGAATAGAAGGAAGTAATGACAGTGATTTCCGTTTCAAGATTGAAATGGATTATATGAATGTTCCAGAAATATCACAAGATACTATACTGCTTCTTGCAGATCCCATGCTCGCTTCTGGTTCAACTCTGCTTAAAGTGATTGATGAGCTTCTGAAACTGGGAAATCCTAAACGACTTATTGTTGCTGCAGTAATTGCTTCTCCTTTAGGGGTAGAAAGACTTTTTCAGAATTTTCCACAAGCTGAGCTAATTGTAGCAGCACTGGATCCCAGTTTGAACGATAACGGCTACATAGTTCCCGGATTGGGTGATGCTGGTGACAGGGCATTTGGCGGGTAATACTGCCTAATCAAAGGGATACTTTTTCCCCTTGAAGATTTTTCCATTATCTTCATAGAAAAACCAGTCCCCTACCCTCTTGCCATCCTTGTAGGTTCCTATTGTTTTCTTAATTCCTGTTGGGTACCATTCAAGATATTTTCCATGGAGTTTGTCGTTTTTGTAACTCATTTCTTTCATTATAACTCCACTTGAATACCAATATCTCCATAATCCATGCTTCCTGCCATCCAGAAAGAATTGTATGCTTGCAGGATTTCCATTTGGATACCAGGCTCTTGCCTGATCAGTGATTTTTCCCTTGTTATAGAATATAGATAGCCTTGGAAAGCCGTTCTTGTACCACCCTTTCCATTCACCATCTCTTTTGCCAAAATAGAAACTCCCGTTAAGGCATGGATGAGCCGGACCTTCAGTATCTTTTGCTGTTTGATTCAAATCATTCATCAGTTTGTCATTATATTCTATGCCGTAATACCATAGCAATTTTCCAACAGGACAATAATATGCTGCATATATGAATGGATTTCTGTCTGGATTCTCTGTTTCGTACCATTGTGCAAATTCTCCATGCAAATCATCATAGTGATAATTTTGCCATAGAGTTATCTGTCCATTTGTTGCCCAGTACTTGTGAAGACCAACTTTCTTGCCAGAATCATAATGTCCTTCGGATGCCAGGCCACCAGACAGATGGTAAGTTTTCCATAAACCAGTCTTTTTTCCTTCCTTGTAATCCCCTTCTGATTTTAAATTGAAATTCTTGAAGTAGCTTATCCAGTGGCCATCTTTCTTATTGCTTTTATAATCACCTTTGGATTTCAAGTCTCCATTTCCATAAAATATCCTGCAGTTCCCTTGCCTTACCCACGTCTTGTTATATAGCAAATTATAACCTTGCTCTTCTGAATAACCACCATCTGCCAGGTCCACTTTTCTTGTCTCAATCTTGTATGAAAAAAGCAAACCATTCAAGAGCATAATAAAAGCAAAAACAATTGCATTTACATATCTATTCATTATTGAAACTCTCTTCTTTCAATCTTTTCTGGGCAAATTCAAAATATGTCTTTACTAGTTCAAAACCGATATATCTTCTCGACAATTTCTTGCTTACATAAGCAACCTGTCCTGAGCCCAAAAATGGGTCAAGAACAATATCATTTTTTTCGCTTGAATAAAGAAGAATTTTCTCTATTATTTCTGAAGGGAGCTTTGTTGGTGTCTTTTCCTTGTTTGTCCAGTATTCTCTTCTGATAAACCATACATCTTCCCTGTCTTCATAGTTCATGCTTCTGCCATTCTCATTTCTGTCTTTTTTACTGAAACGGGATTCCGGAAAGAATTTTCTTTTCCTGTCATCTTTGCATATAAAAAGACAGTGATAATGGGATGTAACGAATTTTCTCCTGGTGACAACTCCGAACTGGTATTTCCAGATAATATGGTTGACTGTCGTAAATCCCAATTCATCAATGGTTATCAGTATATCCTTCAGGTTATTCCAGCCGGAAAAAATAAATGCACTTCCAGTTTCTTTGAGAATTCTGTATATCTCATTCATCCAGCTTTTTGTAAACGAAAGATAGTCTTCAGCCTTTATTTCACTATATCCCTCTAAAACATTCTTGTAGAGTCTGTTATAGTTCATTTTTCTTGCCTTGAAATTTATCGCAAATGGAGGATCGGTTATAACAAGGTCTATGGATTTATCAGGGATTCTCTTCAATCCCTCAATGCAATCCTCATTATATATGATATCGGTTTTCAGCTCTTTCTTTTTCATGATTTACTCAATTGCGGATTTTTTTTTTGACTGCAACTTTGTAAAGATGAATCAAGAGCTTTTGAGCATTGCTTTTGTTTTGAAATCATGTTATCTTTAGAAAGCATCTTTTCTAATACCTTTAAATATGCGTTGCTAACCTTTCTCTTGACAAATAAAAGCGATATAATGCCTTGCCTAATGCCATGGTAAATATAATAGGTTTTTGTATGAGTCACTCTGGAACAGCCTGTATGATGCAAGATGGAGTATTGACTGCAGCTGTTCAGGAAGAAAGGCTCTCCAGGATTAAATTCGATGCAGGTTTTCCAAAACTGGCTATCAAGAAAGTTATTGAAATTGCGAATACTGATCCCCGTGAGATTGATCAGGTAGCAATTGGAACACTTTGTGAAGTATTCAATAGCAATGAGGTTCAGGAAGGAGAGAAAAGGCTAACAACCAAATTGGTAGCATTAATCTCGCTCTTTTTCCCTTCCTCTATAACAGGAAGCAAGTTTCTTGAATGGTTATATGTAAAAACTGTCGGGACAATGAACATGAGCAGTTTTTACAAAGAACATCTTCAGTATTTCACTGATATTGGTATTCCCAGGGAAAAAATAGTATTCTATGATCATCATTCATGTCATGCAGCAGCAGCATATTTCTCGTCTCCTTCAAGAGAAAAAACTCTTATTGTAACTTGCGATGGAAATGGTGATGGACTTTGTGCTACAGCAAGTATTGGAGAGGGCGACAAGATAGAGAGAAAGGTTGGAATACATTCAATTCATAGCATGGGTGGGCTTTATGCAAGATTCACGCATTTTCTCGGTATGGCTCCATGGCAGGATGAATATAAAGTCATGGGTATGGCTCCATGGGGTGCTCCCAGAACCGGAAAAAAGTCACCTAAAGGAGAATGGGTTAGAGAAGAGCTTCACAAAATGTGGGAAGTAAGAGGCTTGAAATTCTATAATAAATGCGGTTATGCAGGTGATGTCCTGATTGACTATTTGACTGACAAATTCCGTAATGTCAGATTTGATCATCTTTGTTATGGATTACAGGCACATCTTGAAGATATACTCTCAACCTGGATAGGCAATCTCATTAATCATTTTGGGGTGAAGAGAGTAGCACTAGCTGGTGGAGTATTCCTTAATGTAAAGGCAAACAAGCATCTTTTAGATACACTTCCCATTGAAGATATTTTCATTTTTCCAGCATCAGGAGACGATAATATCTCAATAGGTGCTGCCATAGTTGCATCTCAAAACCTGGGAATCAAAGAATTCAAACCATTGAAGGATTTATACCTGGGAGAAGATATAAAAGATAAGACTGAGGCATTCATAAAGAATTTCAAAAAAGAAGGATATAAAATAACAAAACATGATGATATAGCTGAAAAAGTGGCAGAATTGCTTGCTGATAACAAGGTTGTTGCAAGATGTGCTGGCAGGATGGAGTTTGGACCGAGAGCACTTGGAAACAGAACTCTTCTTTCAAATCCTTCCAGCCTGACTAATGTTCAGATTCTCAATAAGATGATTAAAAGTAGGGATTTCTGGATGCCCTTTGCTGGAACAGTTCTTGATGAATGCGCTGATGAATATATGAAGAATACGAGAGAAGCACCTTACATGATATTAGCTTTTGATACCAGGGAAGAAAACTGGCATAAGATACAAGCCGCTACTCATCAAGCAGACAAGACAATAAGACCACAGATATTAAAAAGAGACTGGAATCCTGATTATTACGATATCATAGATAAATTCAGGAAAAAAACAGGCATAGGATTAGTATTGAATACCTCCCTGAATCTGCATGGCGAACCAATGGTTAATACACCAGAAGAAGCATTTGCAGTTATGGAAAGATCTGCACTTGAATATCTAGTGCTTGAAGGTGGCTATTTAATAACTAAAATAGTGCCTTAATCAAGGCACTATTTTCAACTATTTGTCTTCAGAAGGATTGGAATTCCTTGGTCTTCTGAAATCCCTGTTTCCACCAAATCTGCGATCTCCAGAAGGACGTCTTTCACTCTGGGGACGAGCTGGATTAACGGTTAAGGTTTTCCCTTTAAGTTTATTGCCATTCCAGTTGTCGATAGCTTTCTTAGCTTCTTCATCATTAGGCATGTCAATAAATCCAAATCCTCTCGGTTCACGAGTCTGTTTATCTTTTATAATAGCAACAGATTTGACTTCACCGAAAGCTGCAAAAGCTTGACGAAACTCTTCTTCAGTAATTTCTTTTGGCAAATTTCCTACGAAAATATTCATTCTTCTCAATTCCTTTTCTTGTAAAAATAGACTATAAAATTATGATAGACCAGAGATTATTTGTGTTATACCTCTCCCCCTTTCAAAGTACCAATAAAGCCGAATATGACTGCTTTTGGAATACAGCCAATCAAAAGTTTTAATATTTCGTTTACATTCAAAATCATTTGATTTTCGTCAATATTTTTTTATATTGCCCTCTAATCAAAGATTAAAAATCAAGGAAAAAATGAAACAACTATAAAGTATATGCTACTCCTTTTTGAGGTTTTCTCTTGAAATCCTGTTATATAGTTCATCCTGCTCTTTTTCTTCATTGTTATATAAAAGTACATTCATTGTGTTTTCAAAAAGCTTCATTTCATTAATAAGATTATCAATGTCTTTGGTCAGTTCACTCTCTCCACTACTGACATCATCCTTCACTTTTACTCTCAGTTTGATTACTCTTGATAATGTGCTTTCAAGAGAAAAAGAGACACTTGTTAGTTGAACCTCTATGGCTTCCGCATGAGCATAAAGATGTTTTATCTGCTTCAGATTATCTTCCCTTAGTGAAATGGAGCGCTGAAGTTCCTGGTAAAGTTCTGGATTTGTAGTCATCATAAGCTTTTGCTTCAAAGCCATTATATCTCTCTGGACTTGCCTCATACTAGTTGTTGACAAATATCCTTTTATGCTATGAAGTTTCTTCAAAAGCTCATATGCTTTCAATATGATATTTTCTACCTGTCCGGCAATTCCCATCAATTTGGGATTGAAATAACTATCTGCCTGAGAGATTTCCTTCCTTATTTTTCTTTCCAGTTCCCTGAATTGCCTGAAGCGTTTTTTCAGTTCTGTTGGTAATTGATTAAGATTGAATCTTTCAGTATCCTCTATGTCTATCTGTTTGGCAACAATTCTCCCTACGTATTCAGGGTTCTGGATTTTCTTGTACGTTCTCAATATTATGATTAAAATTGATAATCCCAATGGAACAAACCAGAAATCAGCAAAAGGTGGAACAAACGCAAAAACTATTCCCCAGAACAACCAGAAAAAAGACCAGAAGCTTAATAAAGTGCGTCTTATTGTCTTCTTTATGAGCTTGTTTCGCTTTTCATCATCATAAATAGCTAAGTCCGTCATTATTAGGATATTGACAAACCTAATGGGAATTTGGTCAAGAGGTTTCAGTATTTTTTACTTCAGAAGGGATTTTTTTATGAAAATTGCATACTTTGATTGTTCAAATGGTATTTCCGGAGATATGATAGTTGCTTCCATGATTCATGCTGGAATGCCTTTCTATTTTCTTGTACAGAAACTTCAAGAGCTTAATCTGGATGATATTGATATAAAATCTGAGGAAACTATATCGCACGGGATAAAAGGAATTCGTTTCAAGGTTTCGGAAAAAGAGCACAAACATCAACATCGCAATATCAGCGATATTGTGGAATTAGTCAACAAGACAAGCTGGGAAGAAGAAATAAAAAGGGATATTTACTTGTACTTCAATAATATTGCGGAAGCGGAAGCTGAAGTGCATGGAGTTAGCAAGGAAAAGGTTCATTTTCATGAAATTGGAGCATGGGATTCAATCGTAGATGTTTGCTCAATAGTTATAGGAATGCATTATCACAAGATAAAGCGGGTATTTGCTTCTGAAGTCAATCTTGGAAGCGGTGAAGTCAGCATTTCTCATGGAACAGTTCCAGTCCCTGCTCCAGCCACAGCTTTACTTTTGCGTAATATTCCCTGTTATGGAAGCAATATCAAGAAAGAATTGACAACTCCTACAGGGGCAGCTTTTTTAAAGACATTTGCCGAAGATTTCAGGGAACAGCCTTTATTCATAATCAAGGATATTGGTTATGGTTTTGGATCCTATGAAATAGAAGAAAAGGCAAATTCCTTGAGATTGATAATAGGTGAAGAGGCAGATGAGCAGCAATTTAATATAGAATCTGCAATGATGCTTGAAACAATAATAGATGATAGCTCTCCTGAAGTTTTTTCGCATCTTGGTGATGAACTTATCGCAGCAGGAGCAATTGATTACTATATACAGAACATCTTCATGAAAAAAAGCAGACCAGGATGGAACTTGAGTATTATAGTCTATGAAGATAAAATGCTTCAGGTAATGGAAGTCCTTTTTAATTCAACCAGTACAATTGGAATACGGATAAGCAAGCTGGAAAGAGCTGTCTTGAAAAGAGTTATTAAGGAAGTGGAAACAGAATGTGGCAAGGTAAATATCAAGATGGCATACTGGGGAAACAAGCTTGTTAATGTGAAAGCAGAATACGATGATTTATTACGGATTTCCAGGGAGAAGAAAATCCCATTCAAGAAGGTTTCTATTCTGATAAATAAGGAAATATCTGAGCACTATAAGAATGAATGCAAAGATTGATTGTCTGAAAAATTTCCTGAAAGAAAAAAAACAGGTCGCAATTGCATATTCTGGTGGACTGGATAGCTTTTTCCTTTCACTCATGTCAAAAGAAATCCTTGGATATGAGAATACAGTATGCTTCTTCATCAGAACCGAATTCATGCCAGTACACGAAATTGAATCTGCAATAGACTTATCAAGGAACTACGGATTCAATCTTGAAGTGCTGGATTTGAAAATGCTTGATAAAGATGATGTAAAAGCAAATACAAGTCAGCGTTGTTATTACTGCAAAAAGCAGATACTGTCACTTATAAAATCAGAAGCTTTCAAGAAAGGCATTGTGAATATACTTGATGGAACTCAAGTTGATGATCTCAAGGACTTTAGACCCGGAATGAAAGCCTTGCAGGAATACGGAATTCTAAGCCCTCTCGTAAACTGCAATTTCAGCAAACAGGATATCAGGAATGAGCTCAGGGAAAAAAATATTCCGATTTGGAATAAGCCTGAAATGGCATGTCTTGCAACAAGAATTCAATACAATACAGAAATAAGGAAAGAAATTCTTGAACTAATTGACAAAACCGAATATATGCTTTATAGTATTGGTATCCCTGAAGCAAGAGTAAGGATACATAATGACATTGCAAGAATAGAGGTTTTAAAACCGGTATTTCAGAGTATAATGGAAAACAGGGAAAGAATTCTGAATATGTTTGAAAATACGCAGATTAATCATGTCTGTCTTGATCTTACAGGCTACAGGAAAGGAAGCATGGATTTATAATGGCTAGTGAAAAATATCTGGAAAAGCTGCTTGAAGACTTCAAGAACGGTAAAATAGATAAGGACAGAATACTTCAAGAACTCAAGAGACTGCCTTATCAAGACTTGAATTTTGCAAAGCTTGATCATCACAGGAAATTGAGAAGAGGACAGGGTGAAGTAGTATTTTGTCAGGGAAAAGACTTATCCCACCTTCTTCCAATATTGACTGAGTTCAAAAACAGAGGAGAAAAAGTTCTTGCAACTAGGATGAAAAAAGAAGTATATGAAGAAATAAAGGACTCTCTTGCTGATGCTTCATATTATCCAGTAAGCGGAATCCTTATTATGGGTAAATTTCCTGAACCAGTATATAATTCGCTTATCCTTGTGATAACTGCTGGAACTTCAGATATATCTGTTGCAGAGGAAGCATTACTAACATCTCGTTTCTATGGTCATAAATCAGAATACTTGTATGATGTAGGTATAGCAGGGGTTCACAGACTGCTGGATCACATTGAATTACTGGACAGTGCTTCTGTTATTATTGCTGTTGCAGGTATGGAAGGTGCGCTTCCAGCATTAGTTGGCGGATTGGTATCATGTCCTGTAATAGCTGTTCCTACGAGTGTAGGCTATGGTGCTTCATTCAAGGGTCTAGCTCCACTTCTTACTATGCTTAACTCATGCGTACCAGGTCTTTCAGTAGTAAATATTGATAACGGTTTCGGGGCAGGTTATCTGGCATCACTTATTGCTGAAAAAAACAAATGAAATGCTAAGTATTGTTGCCCAATACAGACAGCAACGAAAAATGTAATCATCTTGATGACAATTTCTTGACCGTTAAAATGCAATTTTATGCTAAGGCATTATGGTTATCATAAAGAATATGTCTTTCAAATATGTAGAGACACCGATCATAAATAATGCAACATGGCAGATAAATCCTAAGAAAAAGATTGCACTGGTAGGTCCGAATGGAACCGGAAAGACTACACTCTTCAGGCTTATTCTCAACGAACTTGAACCTGATTCAGGATCAATCAACAGGCAAAAAGGAATCAAGATTGGTTATCTTCCACAAGAAGGGGTTATTCTGAAAGAAATGCTTTTGCAGCATGAAATGCTTTCGGTAATGGGATCCGTTTATGAAGATTGTATGAAACTGCAGAGTCTTCTTTCAAGCCAGCAAAATGAGATGAATGCAATATCTGATTTGCAGGATGTACTGCTTAAAAACAACTTTTATGAAAGGGAGCAAGAGGCAAAAAGAATAATAATCGGGCTTGGATTTACTGACAATGACTGGAGCAGAAAGGTAAGTGATTTCTCTGGAGGCTGGCAGATGAGACTTGCTCTGGCAAAGCTTCTTTTCAAGGATACTGACTTGCTTCTTCTTGATGAACCTACTAATCATTTTGATGAGGAGAGTCTTGCCTGGTTGGAAGCATTTTTATCCAAATATAAAGGTACTTATATAATCATTTCTCATGACAGATTTTTCCTTGAAAAAACAACACTGGAAACAATAGAATTAGACAGAGGTAAACTCACAAAATATTCAGGCAGATACTCATTCTATATCGAGCAGAAAGAAAAAAACAGGCAAATTATTGAAGCAAAAGCAAAACTGCAACAGGAAGAAATAGAAAGGCTAGAGCGTTTCATAGAAAGATTCAAGGCCAAGAATACTAAAAGTTCTCAAGCAAACTCAAGAATGAAAACGCTGGAAAAAATTAAAAAAATAGAAATTGAAAAAGAAGCACCAAAAATCCATTTTGAATTCCCCAGGGGAATCAGACCTGGATATGAAGTAGTAACACTTAATGGTGTTTCTCATTGCTATGATGAAAAACTCGTTCTTAATAACTTCAGTGCAACGATTTACAGGGGAGACCGAATTGCCCTTGTAGGCCCGAATGGCATAGGCAAATCAACACTCTGCAGAATACTTTCAGCTGAAGAAAAACCATCCAGGGGCAAGATATCCTGGGGATATCATCTTGTAAAAGCTTTCTTCAGCCAGATTAATGATCAGATGCTGCCCCAGGAAAAGACAGTAATAGAATTCATCAGGGATTATCAAGAAGATTATACTGAGACGTTTCTTAGAACATTACTGGGTTGCTTTCTCTTCAGAGGTAATGACGTACACAAGAAAATTGAGATGCTTAGTGGTGGTGAAAAAAACAGGCTTCTAATATGCAGGATATTGTTACTGAAAACCAATTTCCTGATACTTGATGAACCTACCAATCATCTGGATCTTGAAAGCAAGGATATCCTGACTGATGCTTTGAAAGAATATGAAGGAGCTCTTGTTGTTGTCTCTCACGATAGGTATTTTCTGAAAAAGTTCGCAAACAAGGTCTGGGCAATAACCTCTTCAGGTCTCAATGTGTTCCAGTTCGGCTATGATGATTATTACGAAGAAATACATTCAGAATTGTGGAAGATAGATAACCGGAAAGAAAAAGACAATTCAAGCTCTAATTCAAGAGAATTCAGGCTTGAACAAAAAAGAAAAGAAGCTGAACTGAGACAGAAAAAATATCATGCTGTGAAAGATATAAAAGCTCAGGTTTTAAAACTTGAAGAAAACATCTGTCTGATGGAAAAAGAACTGAAGGAAGTGGAAGAAATCCTGGCTGGTCAATATATTTACAATGAACCGGAGAGGTTGAAAAACATGCAGATAAAATTCGCATATCTGAAAAAGGACCTTGCTTGTGAAATGAATAAATGGGAAGAACTGAATAACAAGATAGATTATATAGAAAGAAATTATGAATAGAATATTGATAATTACTGCTGCACGAATTGAGCTTGATGTTATATTGAAGCATTATAAAATCAAGCGAAACAAGAGCAATATGGTTGAAATGAAGAAAAATGACAAGGAAATCACTTTTGCCTATGCAGGAATTGGTCAGCAGAGCTTCATTAAGGGTTTGAAGAAAATCCTGAACAAAATCAAGAAACCGGACTCTATCCTTCTAATAGGCTCTTCTGGTGCTATTTCTCCATATTATAAAACAGGAGATATTTGTCAGGCAGATTTGATAATTAATGCAAAAACAAATGAAATAATAAAGCTAGAAAACGATTTCAAGGGAATTTTTGTAACTTCAGAAAAACTGGCAAATCATGAAGAAAAAATCAAATTACTGGATGCTTACAAAAATCTGGACAGGGAAGTAATTGCAGTCGATATGGAGACTTTTCACTTTGCAAGATACTGCAAGGAAAACAAGTATAATTTCAAAATAATAAGAGCTGTTTCTGATGACCTTGAAAGCAAGCTCCCTGACTCTCATTTCTTCAAGAATGTTTATTTGAATTGCTTCCTGCATCCATCTGAAATCGTTTTATACGGGAAGATATTTTGGGGAATAAGAAAAGCAATAAAATCTTGCCTAAAAGAACTGGAAATTATTATCCCTGTCTGAAAATAAGGAGTAAAAATGAATAAACAAAAAATCCTTAAAATACTTAACATATTGCTTTTACTGTCATTCATAATCCAGACATTAAATGCAATCCTGATTGATTATATAGGTAGAGAGATTTTTCATAAAATACATCCCATAAATGGCTTCATCATGATATTTCTGGCAATCATTCATATTATTCTGAATTGGGGCTGGATAAAGAACAGTTATTTCAGGATGAAGAAGAAATGAATATCAAGGAGGAGTGATGACAAAGATTGCAATTCTTGGAGGTGCTGGCTTTATTGGCTGCAATACGGCTTTCCATTATTTGCAGAAAGGCTGCAAGGTATATTGCTTTGACAATCTTTCAAGAAGTGGTGTAGAAAACAATCTGAAGTGGCTTGAAAGCCTTGACAATAAGGATTTCTCATTCACACTGGGATCGGTGACTTCCTTCAATGAAGTTGAATCTTTTATAAGAAAGACAAATCCAGACATTATTTTTAATTTTGCTGCCCAGGTTGCAGTTACAACTTCAGTTGCTGACCCAAGACAGGATTTTGAATGCAATCTGCTTGGTTCATTCAATGTACTGGAAGCAATAAGGTTATCTGGAAAGAAACCTGTCACTCTTTTTACTTCCACTAACAAGGTTTATGGGGGTATGGAAACAGCAAAAGTAATTCTTGATAAAAACAGATATTGCTATGCAGATTTCCCTGAAGGAATAAGCGAAGAATGGCCTCTGGATTTTCATTCACCTTATGGATGCTCAAAGGGAGGTGCTGATCAATATTTCAGGGATTATTCAAGAATATATGATTTACCAATAACTGTCTTCAGAATGAGCTGTATTTATGGAATTCACCAATTCGGTAATGAGGATCAGGGATGGGTGGCTCATTTTGCCAGATGCGCACTTACAGATATTCCAATTCAGATATATGGAGATGGAATGCAAGTCAGGGATATCTTGTTTATAAATGACCTGGTAAATGCATTCGATATAGCTACATCAAATCCTCAAAAATCAAACAGGAAGATTTTCAACATTGGGGGCGGAAGCAAGAACACTATTTCACTGCTTGAGCTGATAGATATGCTGAAAAGTCTTGTCAATCATGAGATAAGTTTTGCATTTAATGACTGGAGGCCTGGAGATCAGAAAATATATATTTCAGATATTTCCAAAGCATGTAAATTGCTTGGCTGGTATCCAAAAATCAATAAAAAACAAGGGATTGAATTGCTTTTTAACTGGATGAAGGATAATATCAATCTTTTTGAAAAGTGAAGATAACTGTTTATTCATCAAACAAGCTGAAGAGTCATTTCTTAAAGCTTGTGGAAGATTATAAGGAAAGGATTTCTTTTCACTGGCAGATTGAGAGGAGATACATTAATCCTTCAAGGCATGATTTGTTAATTAAACAGATATCAGTGAAATCCCTTTTTTTCATCCTTGATGAAAAAGGAAAAATATATGATAATCAAGAACTTGCGGGAATATGGAACCAGTTCATAAATGGAGGGGGAAAAGAGGTCTTTTTATTTATCGGTGGCTCATATGGTTACAATGATAACTGGCAGATGAATCATCCTGATAATTTATGGTCTCTATCCAAACTGACTTTCCCGCATATGCTTGCAGAGGTTATTTTGTTTGAACAGCTATATAGAACCCAATGCTTGATAAAAAATCATCCATATCCTCATTGATTTATGTTGACATAACATTGACTAATATAAGAAAAGGCAAAGAGATTCATGAATAAACAAGAGAATTTTGAAGAGCGACTATCTAAAACACTGGCTTATATTTTAAGACATCATCCTGAAGAATTTGGTCTCAGTCTTGATGAAGACGGAATGATCGATATCTTCAAACTTCTGGATGTTTTATATAAGACAAAAGGATGGACATTGGTCAAGGAAGATTTGGATCCTCTTGTTAAAGATGATCCCAAGCAAAGATACAGATATGATGAACAAGAGAATCGTATCGGAGCAAACTATGGTCATTCAATAGAAAACATGAAGATATTCTATCCAGAAATAGTCCCTCCAACTGAGTTGTTTCATGGCACAACACAAGATAATGTAGCAACTATTTTCAAGGATGGATTGAAACCTCAGGGAAGAAATTTTGTTCATTTATCTGCTAGTTTGAAGGAAGCAGTGAATGTTGGTTTGAGAAGGGATCCCAAACCTGCTGTCTTCAAAGTATTGGCTTTAGCTGCACATAAAGCTGGAATTGTTTTTTATAGATCCCAGAATAATATTTATCTTGTAAAAGAGATCCCACCTCAGTTCCTCACTATTGAACCTCAGGGAAGCAGGGGTAAAAGAAGATGGTAATCAAGGGACTGGAAAATAACCTTTCAAGATAGGCATGAACTCCTGATTCATTTCCTCCAATTCCTTATATTCCTTCTGCTTTTTTTCCATTCTTGAATACAAAAGCATCAGAAAAACTCTTGTAGAAACATTGTCAGGTTCATAATTCAGTGACCAGGTATAAGCTAATTCAGCATTTTCTAATTCTCCGTTTCTTTCATACAGATATCCCAATAATGAAGCAAGTTCACCCATTTCGAAACTTCTCATTTTTATCGTATTCATAACAATAGTTATTGCTTCACTAGTTTCTTCCTTTGTAAGATTAAGAGTCCTTATCAATGCAGCCAAAGCAGTCACCTGATTCCCCAATTTCCTGTATCTATAAGGTTTCTTGATTTCCTGGATTTTTTTCCATCTATCATACATCTGTTCAGCAGGTAATCTACTAAAATCTAACTGAGCTTGACCTCTGGAAAGCCTGGGAATTATCGAGATTGATTTTACAATAGTCATTCTGTTTTCATGATTATCATATTTTGAGGGAAGTCCATTCTTTATGATAATATCTATATGCTCTCTTGCAGTTACTATATCCTGATTAGCAGCAATCCCAAGCCTTGATAATGCTCCATTGTAATCTGATTTCTGATATAGAAGCATTGCAATATTATGCTGCAATTCAGCATATCTTGGTGCAATTTTCTCAAGCCTCAAGTAGTATTGAAGTGCTTTGTCAAGAGCTTCAATCTCTTTCTCTCTCACCTTCAAAGTATCACCAATAACTTTATCTCCTCCCAGTGTATCATGATATTTCTTCTGAAGCATATACCAGCTTGAAAACCTGAAATAAAATCCTGCTGATTGATACAAAGCGGAGAAATTAAAAGGATCTGCTTTGAGTGCAGTTTCTATCTCTTTTTCTCCTTCTTTCAATATTCTCAAAGGCTGGCTGTAATACTCTGCCTTTTTGCCTTCCTTCTCCATTTTTTCCAGATAGGAAGCAAGATAGTCAAGCTCCTTATCAAGATTATCAGATACTTTTTCAAGTAATTTGGTAGATTTCTGTGAAATCATTGCATTATAGAAATACCTCAGGTTGTAAGCTCCAAGTACTATCAATATGGTAGTTGAGATTATCGTTAGCATCTTTCTGTATGCCAGGGGAATTTTAATAAAACCCTCTTTTTTACCTGATGCGAGTCCTTCCAGCATGCCAACCTGAAGCCAGAAAATGATATAAACAGGAAAGATATATTGATTTACACCTATCTGATTCTCGATAAGAGCAGCAAGAATTCCTCCTGCCAAACCGAAAGCAAGATATCTGTTTTTATCCTTATCATCCTCCCATATCTTCTTGAATGATTTTGTAATGAAATAGAACATTGTGACATATAAAAACAATCCAATAATACCTGAATTCTGGAGGATTTCAAGGTATCCACAATGAGCGTGATCTGTTGCTGTACTAAGATCATTCAGGGCATAGTAAATGCTTCTGTAAAAAGGGAAAACCTCCCTGAATGTCCCTATTCCCCAGCCAAATAAAGGTTTGTCTATGATAGATTTCCATGCTCCCTGCCATATAATCAACCTTACCTTGAGTGTACCTGCGGCCAATGGAGCCAGCCACATGGGCTTGGTAAAACGGATCAGGATCAGGATAAGTATAAGTAATCCCGCTGTATAAGCGATTGTTGTCCTTGCTTTTCCCTTCTTCATGTTATACCATGCACCTATCAAAATTGCAATAAAAAATGCTATTAATGCACCTCTTCCTCTTGTCAGGAAAAGACCTATTATCAACAATGCTGAAACAGGGATATAGAAGGACCACCTATTTATGTTATCTCTTGATGTGTTATATGTCAGAGCGCATGCAACAGGAATTAGCAATATCAAATAACCAGCAAGGTAATTTGGATTCCCCATTGTGGATGCCATCTGCGTTCCAATATCTCCAGAATATCCTGCAATATTAATCCCCATTATCTTCAATATACCATTCAATACAACCAATACTCCGGTTAATATCATGAACAGAGGAGCAAGCCTCTTGAAAAAGCTATTCCTGATGGCAAAAAATCCCCATGTAAAAGCAAAAAGGTATAGGATCTGAAAAACCATTTCCCTTACTGATGAATGAGGATAAGATGATACAAGAAAGTGATTTACGAACTGGTAAAGGAAGAAAACCAGAATAACGAAAAATGAATTTGGCAAACTCCAGTTATCATCGTCCTTGATTATATTCTTGATAATCAACAAGGTGCAAAGCCCCAGCATTATAAAGGAAATTGATGCTATGAAAGGTTTCGCACTCGTTGTTGTCTGAACAAGATTGAATCCGAAAAAGGAAATTCCAAGAAAGAAAACTGCAAAAGGAATGAAAATAATAAGATTATTTTTCGAAAATTCCAGCTTCTCTGCTGCATCTATAGATTTAACAGAACCTGATAACTTCTTTTTAGCCATGAAAACTGGTTTTCAGGAAATTAATACAGTGTCAAGTTCTATTTCAATATAATAAGAGATTGAGATAATCCCCTTTCTTTTTCAACCAGATAATAATGACCTGAAGAAAGATTTATATCATACTTGAAAGTATGAGTTCCTTTTTCGAGTTTTGTTTTCCTTATCAATGTCTTCACTCTTCTCCCAAGATTGTCATAAATAAGAATCTCCACATATCTGGCTTCATTTAAAATTAAAGAAATTCTTAGTTTGTCTTTGCAAGGTTGAGGAGCTATTAAAATCTTTTCAGGAAGTTTGCTAAAATGAGCAGTTTTATATTCATTAAAATCTGTTTTATAAAAGACTTCGCATAATAGTTTTACTTCGGGATTGAAAATAATCTCAGTCGGAGAAAAATCAAGATTGAAATCGAATTGCTCTCTACCGTTTATCCCATCCATCCAGACTGTCTTCTTAACCTGAGAATCATTGTTCTTGAACAATATCTCAATGGGTGCCTTGAAAAGAGGAACTCCTTGATGCTGCCTTGATTGAACTTGTTCAAGATAAATCCTTACATTATTGCCATTTGTTTCATAGTCCCATACAATTATAGGCCAGCCTGGACTATATATCCACTGTTTGAAAAACCAGTTAAGATTCTGTTTTGAATTTCTTTCAAAAGCTTCTATGAAATCTTCTGTATATGCATGATTGTAAGAATATTCATTCTTGTAGTCCATCAATGAAGCATAAAAAGCATTGTCACCTATAATGAGTCTAAGCATTTCAAGGACAAATGCACCTTTTCCATAAACAAGATAACTGAATGTTTCCCTGTGATATCCATAAACAGATTCTTTCCACCTTGCTATTTCATCAAGATAATGAAATATCCAGTCATAATACTGCTTCCTGATTTCCGGCATTGATTCTTCACCAAGAAAGTGCTTGAAATATTCAATTTCAGAATACGTTGCCATGCTCTCATTCAACCACAAATCATACCATGTTGCACAAGTTACTTCATCTCCCCACCAATGATGGGCAAGTTCATGTGCTGCAACTCTTTCCGCTGCTCCACTTCCCGCATAATACTTCTGACTCATAGCAGTTATGGTCTGATTTTCCATTGCCCCACTTCTAGTAACCTCTATCATTCCATATTTTTCCTTAATGAATGGATATTCTCCATATTTATCTGCAAAAAGTGACATTATTTCAGGCATGTTCTTGAAAGCTTCCTGAGCAGCATCTTTATGTTCAGGGTAAGTATAGTGCTTTATTCCCATGTCTTTATATTCCTGCTTGAATATGTCATAATAAGATGCTGCAAAGAAAATCAGATAACTTGCTGTTTGGTATTGCGATTCCCAGCTGTAAACAGTTTCATTTTCATTTACAGCCATTCCTTTATATAATCCATTTGAAACTGCCATAAAACCATTGGGCACAGCTATTTTCATGGATACCAAAACTTTATCATCGGGTCTATCCTGACAGGGAAACCAATGTCTGACTCCAATAGGCTCAGATGTAGTTTCGCATATAGGCTTGTCTGTTGATGTGATACCAAAAAACAAACCATCCTTTGGTTGACCATGAAAATAAACTGTAAAAGTTACAGTCTCATTCAATGGCAATTCAGACTCCCAGAATATTTTCAAAGTATCAGTAACTTGCATGAAATCCATTCTGCGATTATTTGTTTTCACACTATCAGCTTCAATATCTATACAATCAAGGTAGATTGTATTTTGACCCTCTTCAAGAGCAGCGCATGTTATTGTATTATAACCATTTATGCTTTCCCTGTTGAAATCCAGTTGAAAAAACAAATCGTATCTCTTCATATCAATCACTATCTCACATGGAGGAGGCGGAGGAGTATCCTTTACTCCTGATCTTATTTTACTCTCTCTCTCTGCAACAAACGGATCATAAGACAGATACAATTTCTCTTTGAAACTTAATGGAGGATCTGCATTTATCAAGACAAATAACAGAAACAACTTTACAAGCATAATTCACCAACCTTTAAAGTGAATCATAACAGAATAATCCGTTATGATTCATTGAATTATAGTTTCGTAATTATCCTGTTGTAAGTTATAGATTTGTGCTTAATTAGTGCATGGTAAACACCAGCAGGAATACCATTAGGCTTCCAGACAAAGCTTCCCTGACCTTTCGCAAACATTCTTGATTGCCTGAATACCTTTTTCCCTGAAATATCATAAATGCTTATTTCAATATTAGCGTCTTCTTTCAGAATGAAAGGAAATTCAGTTTTTGATGTAAATGGATTTGGTCTAGCTGGAAGCATTTGCATTGATACAGGCAAGGATGTTTTATTATCCTCATCAAATCCTACAGGGTCCACAGATTGCATATCCATTTGACCTGGATCGCTGACACCAAGATACCATGGAGATCCACTTGCTTCATTAATATATCTATCTCTGCGTTCACTGTATCCCCTATGTGTTCTTTCCCTGTTAATATAATACCTATACCAGTAATCATTCGTGACAGGATCGGTTGTAACCATTATGCTATCAGGAGTGTTATTGGTGAAGGTTTGCCAGCTTTGAGCTGAACCTCCGGGACCTCCATCCCATTTACCTCTAACCATATCTCCAACAATCAGTACTGTCTTGTTTTTGATATGCTCATTTGCATTGAAGTATAATATATTGGTATAAGGGCTGTTTGTACTACAAATATTGACCGGATTGCTTGAACCAAAATGATTCTTCAGGCTTCCTGTAATCTGGAACTGACTATGATCCTTAATAACGGGAACATTAAAGACAAATGTTGAATCAATTATATGCCTTCCTATGCTATAACTAGTCTTGTAATCAGGAAGTGGATATACATTAGAACTTCCTCCAGAATTACCTGCCAATACTGCTGATTTTCCATTGAAAGTGAAATTGGCAGAAGTATAGCCATGACCGGATGGACTGTGATTATCAAAAATCACTACGTTACTGACATCGTAAGTTCCATTCAGGCATAATGAAAGTCTGTAAACAATAGCTCTCACAACTTCCCATCTTGTATCGCAAGGTGCAATTAGATTTATCTTTATGGCAATTTTGGTGCTTGCGGTTAATCCTGGCATAAGATATTCCAGAACACCTTCTGGAGTTCTTCCTGGTACTAATGCTCTCAGGCATTGATCAAATGCATTCTGGACGTATTCAACGCTAATTGTTGAATTATAACTTGCTGCAATTCTGGGATCTGTGCAAATCCTTATCTTGCCAGGCATTGAATTTCCTGCAGATAATTGATCTGAATTCAGAAGATATCTCCTGAATGCTTCAGCATGTTTTGGAAATATAAGAGGAGAACCTATTGCTGCTGCAAATCCAATAGCTGATGTTTGAAGGAAATCTCGTCTAGATAATTTTTTTTCTCTCATAGAACCTCCTGATTTTTGTTAATAGTATTATACACTTTATGACAAACTTGTCAAGTTCTTTTTCCAGTCTATATTTTTTTCACCTTTTTTTAATTGTGCAGGGATATCATTTCTATCCCTGCGTTTTC